>CAMLQP010000015.1 GCA_946482115.1 uncultured Comamonadaceae bacterium | reverse complement strand
GCCAGCGCGTAGGCCTGGGCACATTGCGCGGCGTCGGTCACCTTGGTCAGGCCGATGGTGGAACCCTCCCGCGCAGGCTTGACGATCATGGGCGAGCCCAGCGCCTGTAGCGCGGCCTCGGTCTCGGCGGCGCTAGCCACCTCGCGCCATTGCGGCGTAGGCAGGCCTTCGGCCAGCCAGATGCGCTTGGTCATGACCTTGTCCATGGCCACGCTGGACGCCAGCACGCCCGAGCCGGTGTAGGGAATGCCCAGCAGCTCCAGCGCACCCTGCACCGTGCCGTCTTCGCCGAAACGCCCGTGCAGCGCGATGAAACAGCGTGCAAAGCCCTCGCGCTTGAGTTCGATCAGGTCGCGCTCGGCCGGGTCGAAGGCGTGGGCATCCACGCCCTTGGCACGCAGCGCCTTGAGCACGCCTGTGCCCGACATCAGCGAGACCTCGCGCTCAGCCGAACGTCCGCCCATCAACACCGCGACCTTGCCGAATGCGGTCGTGTCCGTCATGCCTGTCCTCCCATTTCCACCACCTTCGCCGGCACGCCTCCGATCGAGCCCGCGCCCATGCAGAGCACCACATCGCCATCGCGTGCCATGGTCATGATGGCCTGAGGCATGGCCGCGATGTCGTCCACGAACACCGGCTCCACCTGCCCCGCCACCCGGATGGCACGTGCCAGCGAACGACCGTCGGCGGCCACGATGGGAGCCTCGCCGGCGGCGTAGACCTCGGCCAGCAGCACCGCATCGGCGGCGGCGATCACCTTCACGAAATCCTCGAAACAGTCACGCGTGCGGGTGTAGCGGTGCGGCTGGAACGACAGCACCAGGCGCCGGCCCGGAAACGCGCCGCGTGCCGCCGCCAGCGTGGCGGCCATCTCCACCGGGTGGTGGCCGTAGTCGTCGATCACGGTGAAACGGCCGCCATCGGACGACTTCACCTCGCCGTAGTGCTGGAAGCGCCGGCCCACGCCCTTGAAGCCGGCCAGCGCGCGCTGCACCGCCTCATCGGGCACGCCGAGTTCCACCGCCACCGAAATGGCCGCCAGCGCGTTGCGCACGTTGTGCTCGCCCGCCAGGTTGAGCACGATGTCCAGGTCGGGCAGCACGACGCCGTTGCGCCGCAGCACCGTGAAGTGCATCTGGCCCGCCGCCGCGCGCACGTTCACCGCGCGCACCTCGGCGTCCTCGTTGAAGCCATAGCTCGTCACCGGACAGGACACCTGGAGCACGATCTCGCGGATGGCCGCGTCGTCGGTGCAGAGGATGGCCACGCCATAGAAAGGCATGCGGTGCAGGAAGTCGACGAAGGCCTGCTTGAGCCGACCGAAGTCGTGACCGTAGGTCTCCATGTGGTCGGCGTCGATGTTGGTGACGACCGCCATGGTGGGCAGCAGGTTCAGGAACGAGGCGTCGGACTCGTCGGCCTCGACCACGATGTGGTCACCCTGACCCAGGCGTGCATTGGCGCCCGCGCTGTTCAGCCGCCCGCCGATCACGAAGGTCGGGTCCAGCCCGGCCTCGGCCAGCACGCTGGCCACCAGGCTGGTGGTGGTCGTCTTGCCGTGTGTGCCGGCGATGGCGATGCCCTGCTTGAGCCGCATCAGCTCGGCCAGCATCAGTGCGCGTGGCACCACGGGGATCTTCTTCTCGCGCGCGGCGATCACCTCGGGGTTGTCGGGCTGCACCGCCGTGGAGGTGACCACCGCGTCGGCGCCGGCCACGTTGCTGGCCGCGTGGCCCACGTGGGTGGCTATGCCCAGGCCGGCCAGCCGGCGCAGCGTGGCGCTGTCGGACAAGTCGGAACCCGAGACGGTGTAGCCCAGGTTGCGCAGCACCTCGGCAATGCCGCTCATGCCCGAGCCGCCGATGCCGACAAAATGTATGTGACGCACGGCGTGTTTCATGCGGCGTCTCCTCCGGTCAGTTCTTCGCACGCACCGACAACCTCACGGGTCGCGGTGGTCTTTTCCAATGTCTTGGCCTTTTCGGCCCTGTCCAGCAGCTGCGTGCGGTCAAGCCCGGCCAGCAGCTGCGCGAGTCTCTCGGGGGTCAGTTCGCTCTGCGGCATCAGCCAGCCGCCGCCCGCATCCACCAGGAAGCGCGCGTTGAAGGTCTGGTGGTCGTCCACCGCCGCCGGGAACGGCACGAACACGGCCGCCGCGCCCACGGCGGCGATCTCGGTCACGGTGCTGGCGCCCGCCCGGCAGACGATCACGTCGGCCTCGGCGAAGGCGCTGGCCGTGTCCTCGATGAAGGGCGTGAGTGTGGCCTGGACACCCGCCGCCGCGTAATTGGCGCGCAGCGCATCGATCTGCTTGGCGCCGCTCTGGTGCGTTACCACCGGACGCTGATCCTCGGGCATCAGGGCCAGCGCTTGCGGCACCACGTCATTGAGCGCGCGGGCACCCAGGCTGCCGCCCACCACGAGCAGCTTCAGCGGCCCACTGCGGCCCGCAAAGCGGGCGGCCGGCGCGGCCTGCTGCGTGAAGGCCACACGCAGCGGGTTACCCACCCATATGCCTTTCGGCATGGCCTTGGGGTATGCGGTGAACACGCGGTCGGCGACGCCGGCCAGCAGCTTGTTGGCCATTCCGGCCACCGAGTTCTGCTCGTGCAGCACCAGCGGCTTGCCCAGCAACGTGGCCATCATGCCGCCCGGAAAGGTGATGTAGCCGCCCAGGCCCACCACCACGTCGGGCTTGACGCGACGCACCACCCGGATGCTCTGCCAGAACGCGCGCAGCAGGCGCAACGGCAGCAGCGCCAGCGTGAGCGCGCCCTTGCCACGCACGCCGCCAAACGCGATCGCCTCGAAAGCGAAACCGCGCGGCGGCACCAGTTCGGATTCCATGCTCGCGGGCGCGCCCAGCCAGTGCACGCGCCAGCCGCGTTCACGCAGAGCCTCGGCCACGGCCAGGCCCGGGAAGATATGCCCGCCCGTACCGCCGGCCATGATGAGCGCGCACTTCTTCATGCCCGGCCCCCGCGCATGAGGACGCGATTCTCATGGTCGATGCGCAGCACCACAGCCAGCGCCACCAGGTTCATGAGAATGGCCGAACCGCCGTAGCTCATCAGCGGCAGCGTGAGGCCCTTGGTGGGCAGCGCGCCCAGGTTCACGCCGATGTTGATGAAGGCCTGGAAACCGATCCACAGCCCCACGCCCTGCGCCACCAGGCCGGCGAAGACCTGGTCCAGCGCGATGGCCTGGCGACCAATGTGCATGATGCGGCGCGTGAGCCACATGAAGAGACCGATCAGCGTCAGCACGCCAACCAGGCCAAATTCCTCGCCGATCACCGCGAGCAGGAAATCGGTGTGGGCCTCGGGCAGCCAGTGCAGCTTCTCGACGCTGCCTCCCAGGCCGACGCCGAAGATCTCGCCGCGCCCGATCGCGATCAGCGCGTGCGACAGCTGGTAGCCCTTGCCCAGCGCGTGCTCCTCGCTCCAGGGGTCGAGGTAGGCGAAGATGCGCTCGCGCCGCCACTCGCTCATCAGGATCATGAGCGCGAAGGCCGACACCACCACCGCGGCAATCAGGAAGAACATGCGCGCGTTGACCCCGCCCAGGAACAGGATGCCCATGGCAATCACCACGATCACCATGAAGGCGCCCATGTCGGGTTCGGCCAGCAGCAGCACGCCCACCAGCCCTACTGCCACCGCCATGGGGGTGACGGCGCGGAAGAACTCTTCCTTGACCTCCATCTTGCGCACCATGTAGCTGGCCGCGTAGAGCAGCACCGCGAACTTGGCCAGCTCGGACGGCTGGAAGCCCATGAAGCCGAAGGAGATCCAGCGGCGCGCGCCGTTGACCACCGTGCCGATGCCGGGGATCAGCACCACCACCAGCAGCACGAGGGACGCGCCGAACAGCCAGGGCGCCAGTTTTTCCCAGG
Organism: uncultured Comamonadaceae bacterium; assembly: GCA_946482115.1. The sequence continues at coordinate 17,920 of CAMLQP010000015.1, read as the reverse complement.
TGCGCACCGGGACCTGGAACACGATGGCCGCCCAGACCAGGCCGATCACCATGAACAGCCCGTGCCGCAGCACGAAATGGGTCGACGTGTAGCGCGCGAAACGCGGGCTGTCGGGCAGCGCGATGGAAGCCGAGAACACCATCACCAGCCCCCAGGCCAGCAGCGCCACCGCCACCCAGATCAGCGGCTGGTCCACGCCCGAAAGGCGCGCGGGCGCGATGCTGCCGCCCACGTGGGCGCGGCTCTGCACGCGCACCGGCAGTTCGCCCACCTCGGCCTCGCCGCGACGACGGCCGAACCAGCCGGTCAGCACCTGGGTGAAGCTCATTCGATGTCCCCCCCGGCCGCCCGCGCGAGTTCGCGCACGGCAGCCACGAAGATCTCGGCGCGGTGGCCGTAGTTGCGGAACATGTCCAGGCTCGCGCAGGCCGGCGACAGCAGCACGGCGTCACCGCTCTGCGCTAGTCCGGCGCACTGGCGCACCGCGTCTTCCAGCGAAGCAGCGTCGTGCAGCGGCACGGCGCTGGCAGCCAGCGCCTCGCGGATCGCCGGCGCGTCGCGGCCGATCAGCACCACCGCCCGCACGTGGCGCGCCACGGCGGGTGCGAGCGGCGAGAAGTCCTGCCCCTTGCCATCGCCGCCCAGGATGACCACCAGCCGGCGCTCGGCACCCAGGCCTTCGATGGCGGCCAGCGTGGCGCCGACGTTGGTGCCCTTGCTGTCATCGAAATATTCGACCTCGTTCACGATGCCGACCGGCTCGACGCGGTGCGGCTCGCCCCGGTACTCGCGCAGACCATGCAGCATGGGAGCAAGTGGCGCGCCCGTGGCGCTGGCCAGCGCCAGTGCGGCCAGGGCATTGGCAGCGTTGTGCCGGCCCCGGATGCGCAGCGCCTCGGCCGGCATCAGGCGTTGCAGGTACACCTCTGCCTCGAACAGCTCGCCACGCCTGGGTTTGCGCGTTTCGTCGAGCGGCAGCGCACGCACCAGCCAGGTCATGCCATTGACCGTCTCCAGCCCCCAGTCGCCGGCACGCGTGGGCATGTCGGTGCCGAAGCTGGCGTGCTCGCGCGCGGGCAGCGTGCGGGTGCGGTTGCCTTCGCGCTGCACCACGGGCTGCGGCGTGAACGCCATCACGCGTTCGTCCTGGCGATTGAGCAGCATCAGGCCCGTCTGACCGAAGATGCGCGCCTTGTCGGACGCGTACGCATCCATGTCGCCGTGCCAGTCCAGGTGATCCTGCGTGAGGTTGAGCACGGTCGCGGCCACCGGCTCGAAGTCGCGCACGCCGTGCAGCTGGAAGCTGGAGAGTTCAAGCACCCAGACGTCCGGCAGCGCATCGGCGTCCAGACACCCGGCCAGCTTGTCCAGCATGGCTGGTGCGATGTTGCCGGCCACGGCCACCTTCACGCCCGCGCGTTCCAGCAGCAGGCCGGTGAGTGCGGTCACGGTGGTCTTGCCATTGGTGCCGGTGACGCCCAGCAGCTTGGGCGCGTAGCCGCCGATTTCGCGCAGGGCCTGGGTGAAAAGGTCCAGCTCGCCGAGCACGGGAATCCCAACCGCCTGCGCAGCATCGGCCAGGCCGCTCCACTGGGCGGGCGCCAGGCCGGGGCTGCGCGCGATCAGGGCGTAGTGCTGTCCGTTCAGCAAGGCGGCATCGAGCGCGCCCTGCAGCAACCGCGCGGCCGGCACGGCGGCTCGCAGGGCCTCGGCCTGCGGCGGCGCTTCGCGCGTGTCCACCACGGTCACCACCGCCCCCGCGCGCGCACACCAGCGCGCCATCGCCAGGCCGGAGTCACCCAGGCCCAGCACCAGCACGTGGCGGTCTTGCAGGTAGGCGGAAACGGTCTGGGTCATCGTTTCAACGCAGTTTCAGGGTTGAGAGACCCACCAGGCAGAGCAGCATGGTGATGATCCAGAAGCGCACCACGACCTGGGTTTCCTTCCAGCCTGATTTCTCGAAGTGGTGGTGCAGCGGCGCCATCTTGAGCAGGCGCCGGCCTTCGCCGTAGCGGCGCTTGGTGTACTTGAACCAGGTGACCTGCAGCATCACCGACACCGCTTCGGCCACGAAGATGCCACCCATGATGGCGAGCACGATCTCCTGGCGCACGATGACGGCGATGGTGCCCAGGGCGCCGCCCAGCGCGAGCGCCCCCACGTCACCCATGAAAACCTGGGCCGGATGGGTGTTGAACCACAGGAAGGCCAGGCCGGCGCCGGCCATGGCGGCGCAAAAGATCAGCAATTCGCCCGCGCCGGCGATGTGCGGCAGGAACAGGTAGCCCGAGTAGTCGGCTCGGCCGGTGACGTAAGCGAACACGCCCAGGGCCGACCCCACCATCACCACCGGCATGATGGCCAGTCCGTCCAGGCCGTCGGTGAGGTTGACCGCGTTGCTCGATCCTACGATGACCAGGTAGGTCAGGATCACGAAGCCGAACACGCCCAGCGGGTAGCTGATTTCCTTGAAGAACGGCACCAGCAGGCCGGCTTTGGGCGGCAGGTCCACGCTGAAACCGGAGCTGACCCAGTTGAAGAACAGCTCGATCACGCGGGTGTTGGAGCTTTCGGAGATGCTGAACAGCAGGTACAGCGCGGCGATCAGGCCGATGACCGACTGCCAGAAATATTTCTCACGCGAACGCATGCCCTCGGGGTCCTTGTGCACGACCTTGCGCCAGTCGTCCGCCCAGCCGATGGCGCCGAAGCCCAGCGTGACCAGCAGCACGATCCAGACGAAGCGGTTGGAGAGGTCGAACCACAGCAGCGTGGAAACCGCAATCGCGAACAGGATCAGCACGCCGCCCATGGTGGGCGTGCCGCTCTTGCTCAGGTGGGTCTGCATCGCGTACTCGCGGATGGGCTGGCCGATCTTGAGCGCGGCCAGGCGGCGGATGAACCAGGGGCCGGCCACCAGACCCAGTAGCAGCGCGGTGACCGCAGCCATCACGGCCCGGAAGGTGATGTACTGGAACACCCGCAGGAAGCTGAAGGCATCGGGCGACAGCGTCTGCAGCCACAGGGCCAGGCTAAGCAGCATGAGAACCTCCTCCTTGGGAAGGCGCGTCGCCCGCCTGCAGGGCGGCGACCACGCGTTCCATGCGCATGAAGCGCGAACCCTTGACCAGCACGCTGCCGGCCCGCCGGGCCAGCACGCGCGCTTCCCCGGTCAGGGCGTCGAAATCATTGAAATGACGCGCGGGAGCCTGGACCACCTGCGCGAACTGTTCACCGGTGCACAGCACATGGTCGATGCCACGCGACTGCGCGTAAGCCAGCACCTCGGCATGGAAAGCCGGGCCCTGGTCGCCAACCTCACCCATGTCGCCAAGTACCAGCAGGCGCGGGGCGGGCAGTTCGGCCAGCACGGCAATGGCCGCGCGCACCGAATCCGGGTTGGCGTTGTAGGTGTCATCCACCAGCACCACGTCGCGGCCCGCCAGGGTGAGAGGCACGGTGCGCGAGCGGCCCTTGACCGGCTCGAAGGCGGCCAGGCCCTGCGCGACGGCCGCCAGGGGCACCCCGGCCGCGATGGCACAGGCAGCGGCGGCCAGCGCATTGCGCAGGTTGTGCCGGCCGGCGATAGGGATCTCGGTGCGGAGGCCGCCCAGCGGTGTGCGGGCCTCGAGCTGCCAGGCCACGCCGCTCCAGCGGCCCTGGCCAAACACCGAGGCGCGGTCGTCGTGGTCGCTGAAGGTCAGCACCTCGCGGCCGGCGGCCAGCTCGCGCCACAGCACGGTGTGCGCGTCGTCAGAGGGGAACACCACCACCCCGTTGGCGCCCAGTGCGTCGAAGACGGTGGCGTTCTCGCGCGCCACGGCCTCCACGCCGGCCATGAATTCCTGGTGCTCGCGCTGGGCGTTGTTGACCAGGGCCACGGTGGGCGCGGCCATGCGCGCCAGACCGGCGATCTCGCCCGGGTGGTTCATGCCCAGTTCCACCACCGCCAGGCGGTGCGCGGCATTCAGGCGCAGCAGCGTCAGCGGCACGCCAACGTCGTTGTTGAAGTTGCCTTCGGTGGAGAAAGCGCTCTCGCCCGCCGCGGCGCGCAGGATGGACGCGACCATCTGGGTCACCGTGGTCTTGCCATTGCTGCCGGTCACGGCGATCAGCGGCAAGGTGAACTGCGCGCGCCACGCCGCAGCCAGCTGACCCAGGCCCGCGCGCGCGTCGGGCACTTCGACACCAGGCAGGCCGGCTGCCGCCAGACCGCGCTCGGCCAGCGCCAGCACGGCACCGGCCTCGCGCGCCTGCGGCAGGAAATCGTGGGCATCGAAACGCTCACCGCGCAGCGCCACGAACAGATCGCCCGCGCGCAGGCTGCGCGTGTCGCTGTGCACCCGCACAGCGGCCACGGCGGCGGGATCGCCGACCACGCGGGCGCCTGGCAAGGCGGTCAGGAGCTGGCCCCAGGTTTTCATGCCAGTCCCTCCCGCTGCGCCAGCGCGGCGGCGGCCTGCTCGATATCAGAGAAGGGCAGCTTGCGGCCCTGGATCTCCTGGTAATCCTCATGGCCCTTGCCGGCAATCAGCACCACGTCGTGCGCGGCCGCATGGACCACGACCTCGGCGATGGCGCGGGCCCGGTCGGGCTCGATGCGAACCGCCTCAGCATCGCGCAGGCCGGCCACCATCTGGCGCAGGATGACCCGCGGGTCCTCGCTGCGCGGGTTGTCGCTGGTCAGGCACACCTGGTCGGCCTCGCGCTCGGCCACGGCGGCCATGAGCGGACGTTTGGAGGCGTCGCGGTCGCCACCGCAACCCACCACGCCATGCAGTCGGCCGCCGCGCGCGCGTGCCAGCGGCTGCAGTGCGCGCAACGCCTGCTCCAGCGCGTCGGGCGTGTGGGCGTAGTCGATCAGCACCAGCGGTTGGTCGGCGCGCGGCGCAGCCGCGCTCTGCATGCGACCCGGCACCGGCGTGAGTGCGGCGCAGGCCGCCACCGCCTCGGGCAGCGGCACGCCCAGCGCGCGGGCCGAAGCGACCACGCCCAGCAGGTTGCTCAGGTTGTAGTCACCCACCAGCGGCAGCTCCACCGCCGCCGTGGTGACGGCACCCTCGGCCAGCGCGAAACGCATGCCGGTGGTGGTGGTGGCGTGCTGGGCCACCCGCAGGCGGGCGCCGGTGTCGCGGCGGGAGACGGTCCAGAGGTCCAGCCCGGGCCGCACGGCCAGTTCGCCCGCGAGTTCGGCGCCCTTCGGGTCGTCGATGTTGATCACCGCCGCGCGCAGGCCGGCCCAGTCGAACAGCGCGCGCTTGGCTGCCCAGTAACGGGTCATGTCGCCGTGGTAGTCCAGATGGTCCTGGGTGAAGTTGGTGAAGGCCGCGACCGCGAGGCGGCAGCCGTTGAGCCGGCCTTCGACCAGCCCGATGGACGAGGCCTCGATGGCGCAGGCGCGCACGCCGGCGTCGGCGAAGCGGCGCAGCCCGGCCTGCAGGCTGATGGGATCGGGCGTGGTCAGACCGGTCACCTGCCAGTCGGGTGTTCCGGGCCGGCCCATGCCCAGCGTGCCGACAAGGGCGCAAGGCCGGCGGACGGCATCGAGCAGCTGGGCCAGCCACCAGGCACTGGAGGTCTTGCCGTTGGTGCCGGTGAAGGCCACGAGGTCCATCACCTCGCTGGGCCGGCCATGAAAGATCGCCGCGATCTCGCCGCTCAGGCCCTTGAGTCCGGGCACGGCTGCGACGCGCTCGTCACTGAAACCGAACGGCTCCACACCCGCGTGTTCCACCAGGCAGGCCACCGCACCGCCAGCCAGCGCCTGCGGCACGAAGCGGCGCCCGTCGGTGGCGGCGCCGGGCCAGGCGATGAAGCCTTCGCCGGGCGCGATCTGCCGGCTGTCGCCGCGCAGCGCGGTGCAGCCACGGCCCTGGAGCCAGGCGGCAGCGGCGGGGGCGTCATGCAGCACGCGCATCAGAACGACTCCTCCACCACGTCGGCCACGATCTGCGGCTTCACGCTCATGTCGGGCTGCACGCCCAGGATGCGCAGCGTCTGCTGCACCGTGTCGCTGAACACGGGCGCGGCCACCAGGCCGCCGTAGTACTGGCCATCCGTGGGTTCGTCCACCATCACCGCCACCACGATGCGCGGGGCCTCGATGGGCGCCAGGCCGACGAAGAAGCTGCGGTACTTCTTGGCCGCGTAGCCCTTGCCCTCCTGCTTGCGCGCGGTGCCCGACTTGCCGCCGACCGAGTAACCCATGGTCTGCGCCCGCGTGCCCGTGCCGCCCGGGCTGGTGGCCATGTGCAGCATCTCGCGCACCGAGCGTGTGTTCCTGGCGCTGAACACACGCACGCCGGCCACCGGCTGATCGCTCTTCTGCAGCGTCACGGGGATGAGCTCGCCATCGCGCGCGAACACGCTGTAGGCCTGTGCAAGCTGGAACAGCGACGCGGAGAGGCCGTAGCCATAGCTCATGGTGGCCTGCTCGATGGGGCGCCAGGTTTTGTAGGCGCGCAGACGGCCGCTGACCGCACCCGGGAAAGGCAGCAACGGCTTCTGGCCGAAACCGGCCTGGGTATAGGCTTCCCAGATCTCGCGCGGCTGCATCTGCATGGCCATCTTGACCGTGCCGACGTTGCTGGACTTCTGGATCACCTCGGCCACCGTCAGCACATTGTTGGGGTGCGCGTCGCCGATGGTGGCGCCGCCGATGGTGATGCGGCCCGGCGCGGTCTGGATCGGAGTGTCAGGCCGGACCATGCCCTTGTCCAGCGCCAGCGTGGCAATGAAGGGCTTCATGGTCGAACCGGGTTCAAAACTGTCGGTCAGCGCGCGGTTGCGCAGCTGCTCGCCGTTCAGATTCTGGCGCCGGTTGGGGTTGTAGCTGGGGTAGTTGGCCAGGGCCAGCACCTCGCCGGTCTGGGTGTCGAGCACCACCACGCTGCCTGCGCGGGCCTTGTGCTTCTGCACCGCCTCACGCAGCTTCTCGTAGGCGAAGAACTGCACCTTGCTGTCGATGGAAAGCTGCAGGTCCTTGCCGTCCACCGGCGGCACGACGTCGCGCACATCCTCCACCACGCGACCCAGGCGGTCCTTGATGACGCGGCGTGAACCCGCCCTGCCCGACAGGTCCTTGTTGAAGGCGAGCTCGACGCCCTCCTGACCCACGTCCTCCACGTTGGTGAAGCCGACCACGTGCGCGGCGGCCTCGCCCTCGGGGTACTGACGCTTGTATTCCTTGCGCAGGTACAGGCCCTTGATGCCCAGGGCCTGTACCTTGAGCGCCACCGGCTCGTCCACCTGGCGCTTGACCCAGACGAAGGTCTTGTCCTCCTGCGACAGGCGCTTCTTCAGGTCCGCCAGGGGGATCTCCAGCAGCCGCGCGGCATCGCGCAGGCCCGGGTGGTTCTTGTCCACATCCTCGGGGATGGCCCAGACACTCTGGGCCACCACGCTGGTGGCCAGGATCAGGCCGTTGCGGTCGAGCACACGGCCGCGGTTGGCCGGCAGCTCCAGCGTGCGCGCAAAACGCACCTCACCCTGGCGCTGGAAGAACGCATTGCCGAACACCTGCACATAGGCCGCTCGGCCGGCCAGGACAACGAAGGCCACGGCCAGGCCGGCGACGATGAGCTTGCTGCGCCAGACTGGCGTCTTGCTCGCCAGCAGCGGGCTGGAGCTGTAGGCAATGCCGCGGCTCATGGCTTGACCTCCAGCGGCGGCGCGCTCACGTATTCGGTGATGGCCGGGTTGACCGGGCGCATCTGCAGCTGCCGCGTGGCGATCTGCTGCACGCGCGCGGGCGTGGCCTGAGCGCGCTTGTGCACCATGAGCTGTTCGTGGTCGGCGTCAAGCCGGTGCGAGCGCGAGGTGGCGCGATCCAGCTCGGTGTAGAGGCGCCGCGACTCGTACTGCACGTGCACCAGGTAGAACGCGCTGACCAGCACGGCCATCAGCAGAGCGAGGTTGAGCCGGATCACGCCCCGGCCTCCGTGCGCTCGGCCACGCGCATGACGGCGCTGCGCGCGCGCGGGTTGGCCTCGATCTCGGCGGCGCTGGGCATCACGCGCTCCAGGCCCTTCAGCGGCAGTGCCCGGGGGGTGGCGAACAGGGCCCGGCGGTCCACCACCTCCCGCGACTGCGCGGCGATGAACTGCTTGACCATGCGGTCCTCAAGCGAATGGAAGGAGATGACCACCAGCCGGCCTCCGGGACGCAGCACCTTCAGGGCTGCCGCGAGCGCTTGTTGCAGCTCTTCAAGCTCGGCGTTGATGAAAATCCGAAGAGCCTGAAATGTGCGCGTTGCAGGGTCCTTGCCCGGCTCGCGGGTTTTGACCGCGCCAGCCACGATTTCGGCCAGCTCGGCGGTGGTTCGAACAGGGCCCCGTTCCTGTCGGCGACGATCAACCGCCTTTGCAATCGATTGAGCAAACCGTTCTTCGCCGTATTCACGTATCACCTCCGCCAAAGTTTTGGTATCCACCGTCGCCAGCCAGTCGGCCACGCTTTGTCCGCGCGTGGTGTCCATGCGCATGTCCAGCGGGCCGTCGTGGCGGAAGGAAAAGCCCCGCGCCGGGTCGTCGATCTGGGGCGAACTCACACCCAGGTCCATGAGCAACCCGTCGGCACTGGCCGGCGGCAGCTCGTTCAGGTGCGCGAAGCCCTGATGCCGCACCGCCACGCGCGCGTCGGACGCCGACAGGGCCTGCGCCTCCGCAATGGCCTGCGGATCCTTGTCGAACACGGTGAGACGCCCCTGCGCCGACAGACGCGACAGGATCAGCCGCGAATGGCCGCCGCGCCCGAAGGTGGCATCGATGTAGTGACCGTCCGGTTGCACCCGAAGCGCGTCGATCGCTTCGTTCAACAGGACGGTGCAGTGGGTCCATGGGCCTTGCACCGTCCATCCTCAGAAAGAAAAGTCCTTGAAGACGTCAGGCATGTCGCCCTGCATGGCCTCGGCCTCCTGGGCGGCGTAGGTGGCAGCGTCCCAGAGTTCGAAGTGGTTGCCCATGCCCAGCAGCACGGCATCCTTGCTGAGGCCGGCGGCCGCCCGCAGTTCGGGCGAGACCAGCACGCGACCGCTGCCGTCCATCTCGGCGTCCATCGCATTGCCCAGGAAGATGCGCTTCCACCACTGAGCCGACATCGGCAGCGCGGCAATGCGCTCGCGAAACTTTTCCCATTCGCTGCGCGGGAAAATCATGAGGCAGCCGTGCGGGTGCTTGGTGATGGTGATCTGTCCCCCGGCCGTCGCGCTCAGGACGTCACGGTGCCGGGTCGGCACGGAAAGCCGACCTTTGGCATCGAGACTGAGAGAGGAGGCGCCTTGGAACACGATGGGACCTGAAAATTACACTTTTCACCACAAATTTGCACTTAATCCCACTGTAGCAGGAAATCCGAGGCGCGCGCAGGGGCAGCTACACTTTTTTTCAATGAAATCAAGCACTTAGCAGCCAAACTGTACAAAGTTTGACAACTAAAACTTCAGCAAAATGAAGCACTTAGCTTCAGCTGTGAAAGTGATGCTTGAAATATCGGATGCCCATGCGCACCGGAACGCATGCCGGTGCGCGCGGGCAACAGCGGCCCGGGCTACCCCATGGCGGGGGCTGGGCTCAGTCGCGGTAAAGGTCGAAACCGGCCTGGCGGCGTGCGATGCGCCAGCCTTCCGGGGTGAGGCGCAGGCTGTCCTCGATGTAGCCGACCTGCTGGGGCGCGTCGGCCGGGCGGCCGCGCGGGGTGAGGGCATCGGTGTGCCGGCCAGTCCACAGCAGCACGCTGCAGCGCGAGCGGGCCGTGCCGTCGACCTCCACCCGCACCTCGTGGTTGCAGACCAGGTGGCGGGTCAGCCGCGCCGGGTCGCGGGAGGCGTAGGCCGCATGCAGGGCGGCACGGCCCAGCAGGGGCTCGCCGCCGGGGCGGACCACCTGCGTGTCCTCGGTGAACAGGAGCACGAGGGCATCGTAGTCCTGCCCGTCCACGGCGCGGGCCGCGGCCAGCACCACGTCGCGGCAGGCCTGCTCGGCCATCCAGCGCTGCACCGGGTCGGTCAGGTTCATGGTGCGCTCCGGCTGGCGGCATGCCGAACGGCGTCGTTCGCGTCCACCCGGGCCAGCCAGGCTTCGAGCGCGGCGGCCACCGGAGCCGGCCGCTCCATCGGCGCCATGTGGCCGGCGTCGTCCACCAGCACCAGTTCGCCGTGACCGATCAGCTGGTGCATGGCCTGGTGTTGCGACACGGGCGCCCAGGCGTCCTCGCGCCCGCACAGCACCTGAGCCGGGGCGCGGATGGCGCCCAGCACCTCGCTGGCGTCGGGCCGCGCCAGCAGCGCGGCGATCTGGCACGCGAACACGTCGGCACTCTTGCGGGCAAACATGGCCACGATGGATTCGACGAGCTCGGCATCCTGCAGGCGCGCCGGGGCCACCATGCCCTGAACCCAGACGGTGGCCATGGCGCGCACACCCTGGCTGCGAGCGATGTCCAGCAGCGCGTGGCGCTTGCGGGCCTCGTCCTCGCCTGCCTCGCCGGGCAAGCGTGCCTTGAAGCCGGTGTCCAGCAGCGAAATGCCGGCCACGCGCTGCGGGGCCAGGCGCAACACCTCGACCGCCACGCGCGCACCCATGGAGTGCCCGGCCAGCGCAAAGCGTTCGGGGGCTTCGCGCAGCAGGCGCCGGGCCATGTCCACCAGGTCGGCGGCGTCGCCGTGGTCGACGATCTGGCAGGCACGCGCCGTCCGCAGCAGCGGCAGGACCGGCTCCCAGACGGCTTGGTCGCACATGAGGCCTGGCACCAGGACCAGGGGTAGCGCGTTGCTCATGCGACCACCTCGCGATGGCCGACGCCGATGAGTGTTTCGAGCCGCGCGGGGTTGTCGCGGAGTTCGCCGGCCTCACCCTGGTGGATGACACGGCCCTGGTCGAGCACGACCGCGCGGTGGCTGATGGCCAGCACCGCCTGCGGGTGCTGCTCCACGATGATGGCCGACAGGCCTTCGTCGCGCGTGATGCGCACGATGGCGCGCAGCAGCTCCTCCACGATGATGGGCGCCAGCCCCTCGGTGGGCTCGTCCAGCAGCAGCACGCGCGGGTTGAGCACCAGCGCACGCCCGATCGCCAGCATCTGCTGCTCGCCGCCCGAGAGCTGCGTGCCCAGGTTCTTCTTGCGCTCGGCCAGCCGCGGGAACATCTCGTACACGCGCGCGGGTGTCCAGTGCGGCGCGTCGCCCCTGGCCGGGCGCGCCACCGCCGTCAGGTTCTCATCCACCGTGAGCGACTTGAAGATGTTGCGCTCCTGCGGCACCCAGCCCACCCCCAGCGCCGCGCGCTGGTACGAGGGCAGGCGGCTCAGGTCCTGCCCGGCCAGCCGGATGGCGCCGCCGTGCTGGCGCGTGGCGCCCGCGATGGTGTTGAGCAGCGTGGTCTTGCCGGTGCCGTTACGCCCCAGCAGCGCCAGCGTCTGCCCCTCGGGCAGCGACAGCCCAACGCCGTTGAGCACCACGGCCTCGCCGTAGCCCGCGCTCAGATTCTCGATGTGCAGCAGATCAGACATGCACGGCCTCCCCGTGGCCCAGGTAGACGGCCTTGACCTGCGGGTCCGCCGCGATGACATCGGGCGTGCCTTCGGTCAGCACCGCGCCGTTGACCAGCACCGTGATGAAGCGCGCGAACTCGAACACCAGGTCCATGTCGTGCTCGATCAGCAGCACCGACACGTCCGCAGGCAGCGCCGCCACGGTGCGCAGCAGCTCCTCGCGCTCGCCCGCGGGCACGCCCGCCACCGGCTCGTCAAGCAGCAGCACGCGCGGCTCGCAGGCCAGCGCGATGGCGATCTCCAGCAGCCGGCGCTTGCCATAGGCCAGGTGCTCGGTGCGCACGTCGCGCACGTCGGCCAGGTGAAACTGCTCCAGCAGCGCGTCCACCCGCTCGAGCACCGCCCGGTGCGCGCCCAGCGGGCGCCACCAGCCACCGCCCAGGCCGCGATGCTGCGCCACCACCATGGCCAGCGTCTCGCGCGGCGTCAGGCTCATGAACAGCTGGTTGATCTGGAAGGTGCGCACCATGCCCCGGCGCACCCGCAGGTGCGGCGCCAGGCCGGTGATGTCTTCGCCATCGAGCGTGATGCGACCGCTGGTGGGCGGCAGCACGCCGGTGAGCAGGTTGATCAGCGTGGTCTTGCCCGCGCCGTTGGGGCCGATCAGCGCGTGGCGCGCGCCGCGCGCCACGCTCAGGCTCACGTCCTGGGTGGCGGTGATGCCGCCGAACTGCTTGACCAGCCCTTCGGTGCGCAGCACCGTCTCGTGTGCCGCGCTCATGCCTGGCCTCCGCGCTTGAACCATGTCCACGGCCGCAGCAGCCGGTCTCGCCCCACCAGCACCAGCACCACCAGGAACAGCCCGACCCAGAAGGTCCAGTACTGCGGCGTGATGCCGGCGATGACGTCGTGCATGAGCTTGAACACCACCGCACCGGCCACGCCGCCGTACAACCACCCCACCCCACCGATCACCAGCATCAGCACCACGTCGGCCGAGCGCTCGATCGAGAACACGTCCAGCGAGGCGAAGCCCGTGGTCTGCGCCAGCAGCGCACCGGCCGCGCCGGCCATGCCGGCAGCGATGGTGTAGACCACCGCCAGGCGCGACATCACCGGGATGCCGATGGCCATGGCGCGCAGCCGGTTGTCGCGCACCGCCTTGAGCGTGGCGCCGAACGGCGAGTGCACGATGCGCCGCGCGATGATGAAACACGCCAGCAGCACCAGCAGCGAGTAGGCCGCCGCGTTCTGCCCGTACAGGTCGAACTCGAACCGGCCGAGCAGCGGTCCTATGGTCACGCCCTGCAGCCCGTCGGCGCCGCCGGTCAGCCAGTCGAGCTTGTTGGCCAGCTCGAACAGGATCAGCGCCAGGCCCAGCGTGACCATGATGCGGGTCAGGTCGGTGCCGCGCATGATGGTCAGCGAGGCCAGCGCGCCCAGCAGCGTGGCCGCGCCCATGCCCACCACCAGCCCCACCAGCGGGTCGGGCATGACGTGCTTGGCGAACAGCGCCGCCGCGTAGGCCCCGAAGCCCAGGAAGGCCGCGTGCCCCAGCGAGACGATGCCGGTGAAGCCCAGGATCAGGTCCAGCGACACCGCGAACAGCGCCACGATGGCCACTTCGTTGATGATGAGCGCGTGCTGCTTGAGCAGCCAGGGCGAGGCCAGCGCGGCCGCCCACAGCGCGTACTCCCAGGGTTTGAAGCGCGCGTTCATTTGCCGCCCCCCAGCCTGGAGAACAGGCCCTGCGGGCGCCAGATCAGCAGAGCGATCATGAGCGTGTAGACGATGAAGGCCCCCAGCTTGGGGATGTAGTACTTGCCAGCCACGTCGGCAATGCCCAGCAGCAGCGCGGCCAGCAGCGGCCCGGTGATGGAGGAGGTGCCCCCCACCGCGACCACGATCAGGAAGTACACGAGAAACTTGAGCGGGAAGCTCGGGTCCAGCCCCAGCACCTCGGCGCCCAGCGCGCCGCCCAGCCCGGCCAGGCCGGAGCCCACCGCGAAAGTGGCGGCGAACACCAGGTTGACGTTGATGCCCATGCCGGAGGCCACGCGCGGGTCGTCCACGCTGGCGCGCAGCCGGCTGCCGAAACGCGTGCGCGACAGCACGAACTGCAGCGCCACCGTCAGCGCCGCGCAGATGGCGATGATGAACAGCCGGTAGTGGCCCATGCCCAGCGCGCCGTCAAACCACTCGGTGCGCCCGCGCAGCCACTCGGGCAGCTGGATGATCTGCTGCTGCGAGCCCATGAAATAGTCGGTCGCGGCCACCGCCATGAAGGTCAGGCCGATGGAGAACAGCACCTGGTCCAGGTGTGGCTTGTCGTACATGGGCCGGTACAGCGTGCGCTCCAGCACCGCGCCCACCAGCGCCGTCGCCACGAACGCAATCGGCAGGCACAGCAGGAACGGCAGCCCGTGGCTCTGCATCAGGGCCACCGTCAGGTAGCCACCCGCCATGGCAAAGGCCCCGTGCGCAAGGTTGATGAAGTTCATCAGCCCCATCGTCACCGACAGCCCCACCGCAAGTACGAACAGCAGCATGCCGTAGGCAATGCCGTCAAACAGTATGGTCAGCATGGGAAATGGGGCCGGCGGATGGTGCCACCCGCCGGCCGGAGACTTACTTGGTCTTGCCCGGGTCCTTGACGTCGGTGACGGTCTCGACCTCGGTGTTCACGAGCTGGCCGCCGACGCGCTCGACCTTGCGCACGTAGATGTTGTGGACGACGTCGCGGGTCTGGGCGTCGATGTACATGGGACCGCGCGGGCTCTCGAACACCTGGCCCTTCATCGCGTTCAGCAGCGCCTCGCCGCTGCCGCCCTTGGTCTGGCGGGCGGCTTCGTAGATCACGCGCATGCCGTCATAGGCGCCCACGGCCATGAAGTTGGGGCGCATGCCGCCATTGGCCTTGCCGAAAGCTTCGACGAACTTCTTGTTGAGCGCCGAGTTGTGCGCGGCCGAGTAGTGGTGGGAAGTCACCACGCCCAGCGCCACGTCGCCCATGCCGTTGAGGATGTCGTCGTCGGTCACGCTGCCCTCGGCGATCATGCGGATGCCGGCCTTGTCGAGGCCGCGCTCGGCGAACTGCTTCATCAGCGCCGAGCCCACGCCGGAAGGCACGAAGGTGAACAGCGCGTCGGGCTTGGCGTCGCGCACCTTCTGCAGGAAGGGCGCGAAGTCCGGGCTGCGCAGGGGCACGCGCAACGCCTCGATCACGGTGCCGCCGTTCATCTTGAAGCGCTCGTTGAAGTATTTTTCCGAGTCGACGCCGGGCGCGTAGTCGGTCACGAGGCTGACCACGCGCTTGATGTTGTTCTTGGTCGCCCAGTCAGCCAGCACCGTCACCACCTGCGGCACGGTGAAGCTGGAGCGGATGATGTAGGGCGATGCCTCGGTGATGCTGGAAGTGGCGGCAGCCATCACGACCAGCGGCGTCTTGGACTGGGTAGCGATGGGCGCAGTGGCAAAAGCCAGCGGCGTCAGGCCGAAGCCGGCCAGCACGTTCACCTTGTCGTTGATCACCATTTCCTGGGCGATGCGCTTGGTGACGTCGGGGGCGCCGGTGTCGTCCTTGATGATGAGCTGCACCTTCTTGCCGCCCACCGTGTCACCGTGCTGCGCCATGTAGAGCTTGGCGGCGGCCTCGAGCTGCTTGCCGGTGGACGCGAACGGCCCGGTCATGGGCAGGATCATCCCGATCTTGAAGGTGTTGTCCTGGGCCGCGGCATGGCCCAGCGCGCCCGCCAGCGCGAGCGCGGCGGTGGCACGGAGGAAATGGCGTTTGCTCATGTGTCGTCTCCTGGGTGAGGGTTGTCTCTTATGCAAAGCGCCGGCAGGGGGCGCCGAGCGTGCCGACGATGATGCGCCGAGGCCCGGGGAGGCGTCCAATGCTATTCGCCGACGAGCTATGCGTTTTGCTTATTCATGAAGCCCGCGACCGATGTCGGCGGCGACCGCCCGCAAGGCGTCCAGCAGGCGCTGCGCGGCGGGCGTAGGCAGGTGATCGGCACGGCGAATGACGCCGATGGTGCGGGGCTCGTGCCGCACCTCCACCGGGATCCGGGTCAGCAGGCCGGCGCGGATGTCGCGCTGCACCTGGCGCAGCGACATCATGGCCAGGCGGTCGCTGCGTGCCAGCAGGGCCTGCATCATCAGCGCGCTGTTGACGCGCAGCGGGTTGTCGGGCACCGGCACACCGGCGGCGCGGAAGGTCTGCTCGAACGCGGCCTGGGCCGGCGTGTTGGGCATGGGCATCACCCACTGCGCGCGGCTGAGCGCCTGCCAGTCGGCGTGCGCGCCGCATGCCAGCGGATGGGTGGCACGCGCGACCACCGCCAGCGGATCAAGGAACAGCGCCTCCTGCTGCAGCTCGTCCACATGCAGCCGGGGCCGCAGGGCGCCGACGATGCAGTCGACCTCGGCGTGGCGCAGCTGGTGGATCAGCGCGTCGTAGGTGCCGTCGATGATGCTGACCTCCAACCCCGGCAGGGCCGAGAGCACGCGATCCACCGCCTCGGGCAGCAGTTGCGCGGTGGAGAACGGCAGCGTGCCGATCACCAGGCGCCCCTGGGTGCGGCCGCGCCAGGCGGCCAGTTCCTCGTCGGCCTGCCGCATCTCGGACAGCGCCAGCTTGGCCGCCTGCAGCGCGGCGTCGCCGGCTTCGGTCAGGCGCAGCCCGCTGCGGGCGCGCACGAACAGCGGCGTGCCGGTCATGTGCTCCAGCTGCGCCAGCACCTGGTGCACCGCCGGCTGGCTGATGCCCAGCTCGCGCGCGCTCTGGTTCTCGGCCCGGGTGTGGGCCAGCGACACCAGCACCTCCAGGTGGCGGTGGGTGGCACCCGTGGCCAGCCGGCTGTGTGGCCAGGTGGCGGCCCGCCCGCCGCCCGCCTGCGCCAGCCGGTCCAGCGCGCGCTGCGTGCGGCGCAGCAGCGGCCGGGCCGCCTCGGTGGCCGTCATGCCCCGGGCCGCGCGGTCGAACAGGCCCAGCTGCAGGCGGGCTTCCAGCGCCTGAACGGCGCGCGCCACCGCCGATTGCGACAGGTGCAGCAACTGCGCCGCCGAGGTGGTGCTGCCCGACTGGGCCACCGCGCACGCGGCGCGCAGGGATTTGAACTCTTGGACAAGGGACATGGGACAACCGGATGCTGCCGTATAGTCTTTCACAGTTTGTGAAGCCCGCCGCCATGTCCAGCCTCCCCGTCCCCAGCCCGATTCCCGACCACGGCCTCGAGCTGCATGCCGAACCCGGCCACCTGATCCGGCGCGCCCACCAGCTGGCCGTCTCGACCTTCCACGACACCCATGGCCGCCAGGTCACGCCGGTGCAGTACGCCATCCTGCGCGCGCTGCAGGACCGGCCCGGCATCGACCAGGTCACGCTGGCCCAGCAGGTGGCGCTGGACACCTCGACCACCGCCGACATCGCCACCCGGCTCGAAAGCAAGGGCTGGATCGTGCGCGAGCTGCTGCCCCGGCGCCAGCGCAGCCTCTACCTCACCGACGCCGGGCGCGCGGTGCTCGATGACATGCTGCCGCGCGTGGCCCCCATGTACCGCGAACTGCTCGGCGCGCTCGAGCCGCGCGAACAGGCCGAACTGCTCCGGCTGCTGCGCAAGCTGGTGCACCTCAACGAAACACAGGGTTAACCCTAGTATTTCCCCTCTTTTCAAACGCCACTCTCATTCAGTATCATGAACGTCATTCAGCATACTGAATTAAAGGAGACCCACGATGTTCCTGACCAACACCTGGTACGTGGCCTGCTCGGCCGATGAAATCGACGTCAAGCCGCTGGGGCGCACCGTCTGCAACCAGCGCATCGTCTTCTACCGCCCGCACCCCGGCCAGGTCGCGGCAGTGGAGGACTTCTGCCCGCACCGCGGCGCGCCGCTGTCGCTGGGCTACGTCTGCGAAGGCAAGCTGGTCTGCGGCTACCACGGCCTGGAGATGGGCTGCGACGGCAAGACCGTGGCCATGCCCGGCCAGCGCGTGGGTGGCTTCCCGGCCATCCGCAGCTTCCCGGTGGTGGAGCGCTACGGCTTCGTCTGGGTCTGGCCTGGCGACAAGGACAAGGCCGATCCCGCCCTCATCCCCCACATGGAATGGCACGACAACCCCGAGTGGGCCTACGGCGGCGGCCTCTACCACGTCAAGGCCGACTACCGCCTGATGGTCGACAACCTGATGGACCTGACGCACGAGACCTACGTGCATTCCACCAGCATCGGCCAGAAGGAGATCGACGAAACCCCCTGCAAGACCACCACGACTGGCGACACCGTGATCACCAGCCGTTTCATGGAGAACATCCCGGCGCCGCCGTTCTGGAAGGCCGCGCTGCGCGCCAACAACCTGGCCGACGACGTGCTGGTGGACCGCTGGCAGATCTGCCGCTTCACGCCGCCCAGCCACGTGATGATCGAGG
>CAMLQP010000014.1 GCA_946482115.1 uncultured Comamonadaceae bacterium | reverse complement strand
AGCGACCTGCTGCTGCTGGACGAACCCACCAACCACCTGGACCTGGACGCGCTGGTGTGGCTGGAAGCCTGGCTCAAACGCTACCCGGGCACGCTGCTGGTCATCAGCCACGACCGCGAGTTCCTGGACGCGGTGACGCAGGTGACGGTGCACATCGAGCACGCCAGGCTCAACCGCTACGGCGGCAACTACAGCCGTTTCGAGGACATGCGAGCCGAGCAGCTGGCGCTTCAGCAGACCTCCTACGCCAAGCAGCAGGAAAAGATCGCCCACCTGCAGAAGTTCATCGACCGCTTCAAGGCCAAGGCCAGCAAGGCCAAGCAGGCGCAAAGCCGGGTGAAGGCGCTGGAGCGCATGGAGAAGATCGGCCCGGTGCTGGCCGAGGCGGATTTCCAGTTCGAATTCCGCGAACCCGAGAACCTGCCCAACCCCATGCTGGCGCTGCGCGACGTGGCGGTGGGCTACCCGGCCGCCGCGGCCGGTGGCGAGCCGACCACCATCGTGCGTGGCATCACCCGCTCGGTGATGGCGGGCCAGCGCATCGGCATCCTGGGCGCCAACGGCCAGGGCAAGTCCACGCTGGTCAAGACCATCGCGCGCGAGCTGGCGGCGGTGGCCGGCCAGGTCACCGAAGGCAAGGGCCTGAACATCGGCTACTTCGCCCAGCAGGAACTGGACGTGCTGCGCCCGCAGGACAACCCGCTGGAGCACATGATCCGCCTGGCCAAGGCGGTGAGCCCGCAGGCGCGCGAGCAGGAGCTGCGCAACTTTCTGGGCACTTTCAACTTCACCGGCGACATGGTGAAGCAGGCCGTGGGCACCATGAGCGGCGGCGAGAAGGCGCGGCTGGTGCTGTGCATGATCGTCTGGCAGCGCCCCAACCTGCTGCTGCTGGATGAACCCACCAACCACCTGGACCTGGCCACGCGCGAGGCTTTGTCGGTGGCGCTCAACGAGTTCGAGGGCACGGTGCTGCTGGTCAGCCACGACCGCGCCCTGCTGCGCGCGGTGTGCGACGAGTTCTGGCTGGTCTCGCGCGGCGGCGTGTCGCCCTTCGATGGCGACCTGGACGACTACCAGGTCTACCTGCTGGAGGAAGCCCGGCGCCAGCGCGAAGCGGCCCAGGCCCAGACCCGGGCTTCCGCGGCGGCCCCGGTGCCCGCGCCTGCGCCCGCAGCGGCCGAAGCGCCCCGCCTGAGCGGGGGCGAGCAGCGCAAGCTGGACGCCCAGCGCCGCCAGGAACTGCAGGACCGGCAACGCCCGATCAAGAAAGAGCTGTCGCAGGTGGAAAGCGGCATGGCCCGGGCCCAGGCCGAGATCGCCGACATCAACCAGCGCCTGCAGCAGCCCCTGCCCCCGGCCGAGCTGGCCGAGGCCGGGCGCCGCCTCAAGGCGCTGGAGGCCGAACTGGCCGTCAGCGAGGAACGCTGGCTGGAGCTGAGCGAGGCGCTCGAAGCCCTGTCGCGCTGAACGTGGCGTGAACACGCCAGGGCGGGCTGGCGCCGACGCGGCGGGCGTGACAGTTCCCGCATTTGGCTGTAACAATCCGTGACCTTTGAGCCCCGGACGTTCCATGCCACCCAGCGAAGCCGCCGACCCTGCCCTGTCCGAAGAAGTGACGCGCCTGCGCGAGCGCGAGCGCCACCTGCTGAGCCTGCTCAACTCCGCGCGCGACGCGGTGCTGGCCATGGACGCCGAGGGCAGCGTGACGGACTGGAACCCGGGCGCGACACGCCTGATGGGCTGGACCGCGGCCGAAGCGATAGGCCGCAAGCTGTCGGAGCTGATCATCCCGCCCGAATACCGCGCCGCGCACGAAGCCGGTCTGCGGCGCTACCTGGACACCAGCGAGACCCGCATCCTGGACCGGCTGGTCGAGGTGGAGGCGCTGCGCCGCGACGGCAGCCGCTTTCCGGTGGAGCTCTCGGTGTGGCGCATCGACGCCGACGGCCAGACCAAGTTCGGCGCCTTCCTGCGCGACATCACCGAGCGCCACGCGGTGCAAGGCGAACTGCGGCGCGCCCACGCGCGCTACAAGTCCGTCATCGAGCAGCTGGGCGAAGGCATGATGGTGATACAGGACGAGCGCATCGTCTTCGCCAACCCGCAGGCGGCCAAGATCCTGGACCTGCCGCCCGACCACCTGCTGGGCCTGCGCAGCGTGGAGCTGCTGCACCCGGACGACCGCGCCGGCGTGGCCGAGCGGCTGGACCGCCGCCAGCAGGGCGAGGACCTGATGGTGCACAGCGAGATCCGCCGCCTGTACCCGGACGGCAGCGTGCGCTGGCTGGGCACCCACTCCAGCAAGGCCGAATGGGAGGGCCGCCCCGCCACCATGACCTTCTTCTCGGACGTGACCGAGAGCAAGGCCATCATGGATGCGCTGCACCGCTCGGAGGAGCGCTACCGCGCCGTGATCGAGCACGTGGGCGAAGGCATGGTGGTGGTCAAGGGCACGCGCTTCGTGTTCGCCAACCAGCGCGCAGCGGAAATCGTCGAGATGGAGGTCGACGACATGCTGGCGCGCGGCTACCTGCACCGCATCCACCCGGACGACCATGCCCGGGTGGACGATCGCCGCCGGCGCCGGCTGGCCGGCGAGGAGGTGCCCAGCCGCTACGAGATCCGCCTGCAGATGCCGGACGGCCGCGTCAAGTGGCTGGACATCGGCGTGACCATCGTGCCCTGGGACGGCGAGACCGCCACCCTCACCTTCTTCTCGGACGTGACCGAGCGCAAGCGGCTGGAGGAGCAGCTCACCGCCACGCTGGACGAGCGCGAGACCATTCTCGAGAACTCCATCGTCGGCATCGCCTTTCTCACGCCCACCGGCCGGCTGCGCTGGGCCAACAAGGCGATGCTGGACATCTTCGGCGTGGCCGGCGGGCCGCAGCCGCCGACGCTGGAGACGGTCTACCCCTCGCGCGCGGAGTACCTGCGCGTGGGCGGCGAGGTGGCCGCCGCCATCGAGCGCGGCGAGGCCTACCAGACCGAGCTGCAGATGCGCCGCCTGGACGGCTCGCTGCTGTGGGTGTCGCTGTCGGGCAAGGCCGTGAGCCTGCGCGACCTGAGCCAGGGCACGGTGTGGGTGATGATGGACATCTCGCGCCGCAAGGCGCTGGAGCAGGCGCTGCAGCGCACCTCGTCCGAGCGCGAAGCCATCCTCAACACCGCGCTGGTCGGCATCACCTACAACGTCGGGCGGCGCATCGTCTGGCTCAACGACAAGTACGCCGAGATGACCGGCTGGCGGCGCGAGGAACTGATCGGCCAGAGCAGCCGCATCTTCTATGAAAGCGATGCCACCTGGGAGGCCGACGGCGCCGCCATCAACGCGGCGCTGGCGCGTGACGGCCAGTACAGCAGCGAACGACAGGTGCGCCGGCGCGACGGCCGCGCCTTCTGGGCCCTGCTGGCCGGGCGCTGCGTGGAGGAAGGCAACCCCGAGGGCGGCGTGATCTGGACGCTGCTGGACATCACCGAGCGCAAGCAGGCCGAGGAGGACACCAAGGCGGCGCTGGCGCAGCAGAAGGAACTCAACGACCTGCGCTCGCGCTTCGTGGCCATGACCAGCCACGAGTTCCGCACGCCGCTGGCCACCATCCTGTCTTCGGCCGAGCTGCTCAAGTTCTACGGTGACCGCATGGATGACACCGAGAAGGGCGAGATCCTGCAGAGCATAGAGAACAGCGTGCAGCGCATGACGCGGATGCTGGACCGGGTGCTGATGATCGGCAAGACCGAGGCCAACATGCTGGAGTTCGCGCCGCGCGCGCTGGACCTGGCCGCGCTGTGCCACAGCCTGGTGGACGAGGCGCGCAACCAGCATCCCGACAGCCCCTGCCACGTGCAGGTGGTCGTGGCGCCCGAGGTGGGCTCGGGCGAGTACGACGAGAAGCTGCTGCGCCACATCTTCGGCAACCTGCTGTCCAATGCCATCAAGTACTCGCCGCTGGGCGGCACGGTGCGCTTCCAGGTCGTGCCAAGCGAGGGCCGCACCCGCTTCACCGTGTCCGACGAAGGCATAGGCGTGCCGGCCGAGGAGCTGCCGCACCTGTTCGAGTCCTTCCACCGCGCCAGCAACGTGGGCGACATCCCCGGCACCGGCCTGGGACTGGCAATTGTCAAGAAATCGGTGGAGCTGCACGGCGGCCACATCGGCGTGGACAGCCGCGTGGGCGCGGGCACGGCCTTCACCGTGGTGCTCTGACATGGCCCACATCCTCATCATCGACGACGAAGCCCCAATCCGGGGCAACCTCGCGCGCTTTCTCAAGCTGGAAGGCCACCGCATCAGCGAAGCCGCCGACGGCCGTACCGGCCTGGCGCTGGCGCTCGGCCCGGATGCGCCCGACCTCATCCTGTGCGACGTGATGATGCCGGGCCTGACCGGCTTCGAGGTGCTGGCTGCCCTGCAGGCGCAGCCGGGCCGGCGCCCGGCACCGTTCGTGTTCCTGTCGGCCAGCGCCGAGACCGAACGGCTGCAGCAGGCGCTGCACGACGGCGCCGCCGCCTACATCACCAAACCCTTCAACCTGCAGCAGCTGCGCGAGCTGCTGCAGGCGCAGCTGCCATGACGGCCCGGCTGGTGCTCGCCGAGGACGAGGAAGGCATACGCAACAACCTCGCGCGCCTGCTGCGGCTGGAGGGCTACGAGGTCTGGGCCGGCGCCAACGGCCGCCAGGCGCTGGAGCTGGTGTGGCAGCACCAGCCCGACCTGGTGATCAGCGACGTGATGATGCCCGAGATGACCGGCCACCAGCTCATCCAGGCGCTGCGCGCCGATGCGCGCGGCGCGCACATACCCGTGATCCTGCTGACCGCGCGCGCCGACCGCGGCGACGTGCGCGCCGGCATGGACCTGGGCGCCGACGACTACCTGACCAAGCCTTTCCAGCGCGACGAGGTGCTGGCCAGCGTGCGCTCGCGGCTGGACAAGCAGGCCGCCCAGCGGCTCGCGGCCCAGCGCCTGGCCGCGCAGAGCCACCACCTGGCCCACTACGACCGCGCCACCGACCTGCCCAACCGCAGCCACTTCCAGCTGCTGGTGGCCAACACCCTGGCCGCCAGCCGCGAGCAGCCGGTGCGCCCGCTGCTGTGGGCGGCGAGCCTGGACAACCTGGCCCAGCTGGCACACGTGCTGTCCACCGCCGCGCTGGACGACGTGGCGCGCGAGGTGGCGCGGCGCCTGGCCGGCGCGCCCGCGCTGCTGGCGCTGGGGCGTGGCGTGGCGGCGCGCCTGAGCGATAGCGCGGCCGGCGTGCTGATCGGCAACCCGGCGGCCGACGCCGACCTGGCCGTGGCCGCCCAGGCGCTGCTGGACGGCCTGAGCGCGCCGCTGCTGGCTGGCGGCGAGGCGCATTTCCCGGTGTTCTCGGTGGCCGTGCTGCGGCTGGACGACCCGCAGGGCGAGGCCGGCACGGCGCTGGCGCGGCTGGAGCTCGCCCTGACCCAGGCGCGCGGCCAGCCCGGCCGGCGCATCACCGTGGATGGCACCGCCCGCGCGCCCGAGGTGGGCGCCACCCTGCGACTGCACAACGACCTGCACCAGGCCGTGGCGCGGGACGAGCTGCGCGCCTACTACCAGCCGCAGCTGGACGCCGCCAGCCGCGAGCTGCGCGGCTTCGAGGCGCTGATGCGCTGGGAACACCCGTCGCACGGCCTGGTATCGCCCGCGCGTTTCGTGCCGCTGGCCGAGGACAACGGCCAGATCGTGCCCATGGGCGCCTGGATGCTGCGCCAGGCCTGCCGCGATGCCATGGCCTGGCCCGGCCCCTGGCGGGTGGCGGTCAACCTGTCGCTGCGCCAGTTCGGCGATCCCGCCGTGCTGGACCACGTGGCCCGGGCGCTGGACGAATCCGGCCTGCCGCCGGCCCGACTGGAGCTGGAAATCACCGAAGGCACCGCCATGCTGGATCTGCAGCACACGCTGGCCCTGCTCGGCAAATTCAAGGCCATGGGTTGCCAGCTCGCCATCGATGACTTCGGCACCGGCTACAGCAGCCTGGCCTACCTCAAGCGCTTCCCGCTGGACGTGCTCAAGATCGACCAGTCCTTCGTGCGCCAGATCACCAGCGACGCCGAGGACCGCGCCATCGCCCGCGCCGTGATCCAGCTGGCCCACGCGCTGGACATGCACGTGATCGCTGAAGGCGTGGAACACGAGGCGCAGCACCAGCTGCTGCACGAGATGGGCTGCGACGAAGTCCAGGGCTACCTGCACGGCCGCCCCATGCCGGCGGCCGACCTGCCGGCCTGGCTGGCGGCCCGCTAAACCCGGCGGTCCGGGCGTTCAAGCCGGGTTTTCCAGCGTTTGGCCCGCCCGGGCAACGGTATGATGGCCTGACGGTTTGTTACTTTTATCGTCCTTCATGGCCCCGCCCCTTCCGGCGTCCCCCTTTCCCCGTCAACGGATACGCCGCCTGCTGCAGGCCATGCTGGGGCTGGCCGTGGCCGCCGCCGCCCAGGCACAGGACGACCTGTCCGAGCAGGACTACTTCAAGGCGCTGCCTCAGGTGCTCACCGTCAGCCGCCTGGCCCAGTCCCTGAGTGACACGCCCGGCGCGGTCACCATCATCGACCGCAAGACGCTGCAGGATTTCAACGTGCGGGACATGGCCGACATCCTGCGCCTTGCGCCCGGCTACTACGTCTCCGGCTACAACGGCGCCAACCCGATCGGGGTCTACCACGCGCCCATCGACGAGGGCGGGGTCCGCAACCTGGTGCTGATCGATGGCCGGCCGGCCTATTCCAGCTACTACTTCGGCGGCACCATGCGCGGCCTGATGTCGGTCGATCCCGAGGACGTGGAGCGCGTCGAGATCCTGCGCGGCTCCAATTCGGCCGCCTACGGCGCCAACGCCATGTTCGGCGTCATCAACATCGTCACCCGCCACTCCGCTGACAGCCTGGGCACCCAGCTCAGCACCCGGCTGGGCGATGGAGGCCTGCGCGACTGGCGCGCCAGCTTCGGGCGCGGCGACAGCGGCACCAGCTGGCGCCTGTCGGCCAGCCAGCGCAGCGACGACGGCCTGGCCACGCTCAACGACAGCCGCGTGCTGCGCCAGATACGCCTGCGAACCGACGCCCGGCCCGACGCCCGCAACGAGCTCCAGCTCGACCTCGGCGTGAGCGAGCTGCAATCCGGCGAAGGCTACGCCGGCGACCTGGACAACCCGACCCGCACCCTGGGCTGGCGCGACTGGCACGTCAACGGCCAGTGGCGGCACCAGCGCTCGGACACCGAGGCCCTCAAGCTCTCCTTCAGCCTCACCCAGGAAACCCTCAAGGACGCCTTCGACCGCCTGCTGCCCAACCCGCTGCCGCCGGTGCGGGTGGATTTCAGCGGCATCGGCCGCCGGCTGGACATGGAGCTGCAGCATCAGCTCAGCATCGGCGACAGCGCGCGCCTGGTCTGGGGCGGCGGGCTCAAGGTGGACGAATCGGTGTCGCAGGCGCTCTATTCCCGCCCCGATGGCATCAGCATCAACGAGAAGCGGCTGTTCGGCAACCTGGAATGGCGCCTCGCGCCGCGCTGGCTGCTCAACGCCGGGCTGTTCCTGGGCCACAACAGCTGGCTCGGCGGCTACGCCAGCCCACGCCTGATGCTCAACTTCCAGCCCACGCCCGAGCACACCCTGCGCGCCGGCGTGAGCCGCTCGGTGCGCACGCCGTCGCTGTTCGAGCTGGCGGGCGACATCCGCTACAGCACGGCGCTGGGCCCGGTGCAGACCACCGCGGCCCGGGGCGGGGTCGAGGCCGAACGGCTGCAGACCGCGGAACTCGGCTGGCTGTTCACCAGCCAGCCCCACAACCTGACGCTGGACCTGCGGGTGTTTCGCGAAATCATGCGCGACCGCGTGCTGACCGCCCGCTACGGGCCGGTCCAGGCGCTGGGCATACAGCGGCTGGACTTCGTGAACACGCCGGGCGGCGCCTTCACCGGCTTCGAGTACCAGCTGCGCTGGTCGCCCGTGGCGCGCACCGAGCTGTGGCTGAGCCAGGGCTTCAACGACATCGACTGGTTTGACAACACCATCGCCGTGATCGCCCCGTCCCACGCGACCACGCTGGCGGTGGTTCACGAATGGACCAACCGCCTGCGCCTGAGCCTGATGATGACCCACCGCGCCGACATGGGCTGGCGCGGCATCGGACGGCCCATGCCGACCTACAAGCAGATCGACGTTCACCTGGCCTACCCGTTCCGCGTCGGCACGACGTCGGCGCGCGCGGCCTTCACGGTGCGCGGCATCAACGGCGCCCAGCCGCTGTTCGTCTCCGGTTTCGCCAGCCCCCGCTCGCGGCGGCAGGCCTACGCCAGCCTTCAGCTTGAGTTCTAAGGCCACGCCCAACCGCCGCCAGTGCCTGCGCGCCGCCCTCGGCCTCGCGCTGGGCGGGTCGGCGCTGCAGGCGCCGGCCAGCGATGCGCCGGTGTGGCTGGTGCCATCGGACCGCGGCGATGCCTACGACGAGGCGGCCCAGGCGCTGCGCGGCGAACTGCCCGGCGTGCAGTGGCGCATGCTGCCGCCCACCGGGCTCGCGGCCCCATCTCCCACCGAGCCGCTGCCACGCGCCATCGTCACGCTGGGCAGCAGCGCCTACCGGGCCGCGGTCGAACGGGCCGCCACCGATGCCGCGCTGCAGTCCGTGCCGGTGGTGGCCGGACTGCTGCCGCGCGCCAGCTTCGAGGCCATCCCGGCGCCGCGCGGCGGCCCGCCAGTGACGGCGGTCTGGCTCGATCCGGCCGTGGACCGCTACCTCGAACTGATCCGCCGCGCCATGCCGGATCGCCTGCGCGTCGGCGTGCTGTTCGGCCCGGCGTCGCGCGTGCTGCGCCCG
Organism: uncultured Comamonadaceae bacterium; assembly: GCA_946482115.1. The sequence goes on along the minus strand of CAMLQP010000014.1, from coordinate 13,744 downwards.
GCCGTGGTCAAGGCCGCCTACGACCGGGGCCTGGAGCTGGTCGAGGCCACGGTGCTGTCCGACGACCTCTCGCCCGCCCTGGCCCAGGTGCTGCGCGAGGCCGACGTGCTGCTGGCCCTGCCCGACGCCACCATCTACAACGCCAACACGCTCAACAACGTCCTGATCGCGGCCTACCGCCAGCGCGTGCCGGTGGTGTCCTACGCTTCCAGCCACGTGCGGGCCGGCGCCACACTGGCCCTGCACGTCACGCCCGCGCTGGCCGGCCGCCAGCTGGCTGCCGTGCTGCGGCGTGTGCTGACTGACCGCCGCGCCCTGCCCCCGCCCGCGCCCTCGGGCGACTGGGCCCTGACCCTCAACCAGCAGGTCGCGCGCTCGCTCGGCATCGCAGTCGGCGATACCGATGCACTGCTCTCGGCCCTGCGCCGCACGGAAGGACGTCCATGAAGGCCTCCAGCCTGTCCATCCGCGCCCGGCTGTGGCTGGCTGCCGCATTGCCCGCCCTGCTGGCCGTCTTCGCGCTGCTGTTCCTGTTCCTGGGCCGCTACAGCACCGAACTCTCGCAGGCCTGGCAGGAGCGCGCCCGCATCGCGGCGCTGCAGCTGGCCGGTTCGGCCGAGTTCCCGCTGTTCGCCAGCGACGGCGAGACCCTGCAGCGGCTGGTCGACGCGGCCCGCCGGGGCGATGCCCAGATGCGCGCCGCCGCCATCTTCACCAGCCACGGCCTGCCGGTCGCCAGCTCGGGCGTGCTGAGCGAGCCCATCCCGGTCTTCGACGGCCTGGAGCATGTGCTGAGCGACCAGAACCTCACGGCTGTCGTGCCGATCCGGCCCAACACCCTGGCCGCGCGCGATGACCTGTTCCAGGAGGCCGCCGCGGCGAGCAGCCCGCCCGGAGTGCGTGGCTACGCCGTGGTGCAGCTCAGCCTGGACGGGCAGCGCGAGCGCCGGCGCGAACTCATCGTGCTGGTGCTGGCGGCCACCGCCGGCGCGCTGCTGCTGGCCGGCCTGCTGTCCACCGCCATCGCCAGCAGCGTGACGCGCCCCATACGTCACATCAGCGAGGTGGTGGCGCGGATCGCCCAGGGCCACATGGAAGCGCGCGCGGACGCCAGCCACAGCGGCGCCCTGGCCGAGCTGGCGCATGGCATCAACGCCATGGCGGCCCGCGTCGGCCTGACGCAGGAGGAACTGCGCCACCAGGTCAGCCTGGCCACCGCCGAACTGCGCGAGCAGAAAGAGGCTGCCGAACAGGCGGCGCGGCTGGATCCGCTGACCCAGGTGCTGGGCCGCCGGGGTTTCACCGAAGCGGCGGAACACGAAATCCAGCGCTGCCTGCGCTTTCACCATCCGCTGTCGCTCATCATGATCGACATCGATCACTTCAAGACCGTCAACGACACCCACGGCCACGCCGCCGGCGACGCCGTGCTGGTGAGCTTTGCCCAGCTGCTCAGCCGCGAGGTGCGCGAGTGGGACACCGTGGGCCGCCTGGGCGGCGAGGAGTTTGCCGTGCTGCTGCCCAGCAGCAGCGCCGAACAGGCCCTGGCAGTCGCCGAGCGCATGCGGATCTCGGTGCGCTCGGCCCAGGCCACGGTGCGCGGCCAGCCGCTGCGTTTTTCGGCCAGCTTCGGGGTGGCCGAGTTCCAGCCGCACGAACTCACCCTCGACAGCCTGCTGGCCAGGGCCGACGCGGCGCTCTATGAGGCCAAGCACCGGGGCCGGGACCGGGTCCAGCTGGCGCGGCTGGTTGCCTGAGCGCTACCGCTTCGCGTCCGCGGTCACCTGCTCCACCGCCCAGGCGATGGCACAGGCCACGCCATCCAGGACAGGGATGCCACACCGGCTGGCGATCGCGTCGGCCTGCCCGGTCAGCCCGCCCGACGCCAGCAGGATCACCTCGGCACCATCGTGGGTGATCGCTTCACGGGCGGTCGAAACGATACGGTCCAGCACGTCGGACTGGGCGTTCGCCGCCGCCGACACCCCGATACCGGCCGCTCGCACCGTGCATTCCGGCCCGCCGCCATAACGCGCCAGGAGTTCGCGGATGCCGGGCACCGCCGAATGCACCGTGGTCACCACACCAAAGCGCGGCGACACCGCACGCGCCGCCCGTATGCCCGCCTCGCAGGTTCCGACCACGGGTACCGGCACCAGGCGACGCGCGGCGTCCAGCGCGATGTCGTCGAAGCAGGCCAGCACGTAGGCGTCGAAATCGCGGCGGGAGCGGATCAGCTGCTCCACCTCGGTTTCGGCCTCGTCCCGTTCCCGGCGGCTCTCGATCGCCAGCGGGCCGCGCTCGGGGTTGACCACCGAAAGCTCGACCCCCGCGGAGGCGACCCGGTCCGCCTCGGCCCGCACCCGCTGCGTCACCACGGGGTTGGTGTTCGGGTTGATCACCAGAATCCGGCGCACGGCTGACCCCGCCGCTTGGTCACGATCCGGCATCTTCATTGGCCGGTCATCGACTGGGGCAGCCACAGGGCCATGTCGGGCCACAGGATGAGCAGCACGGTGAACCCGATCATGATGAAGACGTAGGGCAGCGAGCCCGACACCACATCGGCGAAACTGCCACCGTCGCGCCGCAGCCCCTGCACCACGAACAGGTTCATCCCCACTGGCGGGGTGATCAGCGCGATCTCGCACATCACCACGATGAAAATACCGAACCAGACCGGGTCCGCACCCACCGCCATGACCATGGGCACCGCGATGGGAACGGTCAGCACCAGCATGGACATCGCATCCATGAACATGCCGAGGATGATGTAGAACACCACCAGCAGGAGCAGCAGCTCGATACGGCTCAGGCCCAGCCCGGACACCCACTGGGTCACGGCCTGCGCCACGCCGAGCATGGACAGCGTGACGTTGAGCAGCAGCGCGCAGACGATGATCAGCACCACCATGCCGGTGGTTCGCGCGGCCTGGGTGAAGCAGTGCTCCAGCAGCGTCCGGTTCAACCGCCCGGCACGCCAGACGAAGAACAGCGACACCGTCAGCCCCAGGGCGGCCGATTCTGTCGGCGTGGCCAACCCGCCGTAGATGCTACCCATGACCACCAGGAAGATCACGCCGGGCGGCACCAGGTGACGCAGCAGCGCCACTTTCTCGGCCCATGGCACCTGCACGTCCGAATCGTTGCGGCCGGCCTTGGAGTGCGCCACCAGGATATAGAGGGAGAACAGCCCAGTCATCACCAGACCGGGGATCACGCCGGCGATGAACAGCTGTCCCACGGACACGTTGGCCAGCGATCCGTAGACCAGCAGGTTGACGCTGGGCGGGATCAGGATGCCCAGCGTGCCACCGGCCGCCAGCGAGCCCAACGAGGCTGGCAGCGGATACCCGCGGGACTGCAGGGCCGGCAGGGCCACCGTGCCGACGGTCGCCGCCGTCGCAACCGACGAGCCCGAGGTGGCGGAGAACAGCGCGCAGGTGCCGATGTTGGTGTGCAGCAGACCGCCGGGCAATCGCCCCAGCCAGACGGCCAGCGCGTCGAACATCTTGTCGGCGATGCCGCCCCGCAGCAATATCTCACCCAGCAGCATGAACAGCGGGATCGCCGTCATGACCGAGTTGTTCAGCGTGCCCCAGACGACGCCGCCCATCATCTCGACCAGCGGCGCGCCATAGGCCAGGTAACCCCCGAAGGTGCCGACGGCGATGATGGAGAAGGCCACCGGCAGGCTCAGGAACATCAGGGCCAGCATGGCCGCGAAGCCCACCGCGATGTATGCGATGCTCATGTCGGTTCCTCCTCAGCGCCGCTGCAGGTCTTCGAGCTCGGCCTTGAGCTCCTCGTCCACCGATTCGGGGCCGAACCGCTGTGTCAGCCCGCGCCAGTCGCGCCTGGCCAGCAGCACCAGGGCCTGCACCATCAGCCATGCCGCCGGCAGCGCGAAGGCCAGCATGGCCACCAGCCACAGCACCTGCGGATAGATCAGCGGCGTGGCCCAGGGCGTCTGCGCGATGGACTGGTACTGGCGCGTGTCCATCACCGTCTGCACGGTGAATACCAGCAGGAATAGCGCCAGCACCCCGAGCGCCAGGACGGCGAGCGCGTCCAGCAGCGCCTGACGCTGCGGTGCGAGCCTGAGGTAGAACAGGTTGATGCGGATGTGGGACCGCTCGAGCAGGGCCACGGCGAACGCCAGCGGGGCCCCCAGGGCAATGGCATAGCCGGAGAGTTCGTCGACGCCCCCCAGCGAAATGGAGAAAAGCTTGCGCAGCAGGGTCTCCAGCGTCACGGCCAGCGCCAGGGCCAGCATCATGACGCCAAAGATCAGGCTGGCAGCGCGTGTGTAGCGTTGCATGGCAGGGCTCCTGTTCAGCTCGGCCGTCTCACAGACCCTTGCCGACGGTGGCCTTCCATTCGGCCTCGCAGCCGGCGTTGACGGCGTTGCACTGCTTCGCCCACACCGGCAGGGAGCGTTCGGCCAGCGCGGCCCTGACCGTGGAAAGATCGGCCGGAGACACCGGCACTGCGGTCAGCTTGTAGGGCTTGCCCAGTTCGCAAGGGCTGGCGCCGGTGTTGCAGCGCATGGCGTCGTCATACAGCGACTGCGAGTAGGCCCAGATGTCGTCGGAAAGCGCCTTGACCGCCTTCTGCAGCCGGTCCTGATCGGTTGGGGATAGCTTCTTCCAGGCGTTCAGGTTGATCGCGTAGCCGTTCACGGCCAGTTGCAGGGCCACCGGCAGCACCGTCGTCGTGGCCTCCGGCCATCCCCCCGAATTCGCCGAGGCCGGGCCGGTGATGGCGCAATCGACCACGCCGCGCGCCAGCGACTGCTGCACCTCGCCGAAAGGCATGGGCACACCCGTGGCGCCGAGGCCAGCCACGAAGTTGGCACTGCTCTGGTCGCCGACACGGACCTTCATGCCTTTGAGATCAGCCAGCCCCTTGACCTGCGGCTTGCAGAAGATGACCTGGGGGCCGGCCGGCCACACCCCCAGCAGCTTGGCGTTGAAGTGCGATTGCAGGCGCTTGTCGACCGCGGCGAAATAGGCCGCCGTGTTCTTGCGTCCGGCCTCGAAGCTGGTGTTGAGGCCGACCAGATCAAGCCCCAGCATCATGGGCTCGTCGCGGCTGACCTGCGGGCCCCGGAACGACACGATGTCGAACAGGCCTGACTTCAGGACACGCAGTCCATCGGTGTCGGGAATGCCAGCTACATCGACCGGGACGTACTGGACGGTGGCGCCGATACCGGCCTGGGCGGCCAGCTTTTCAAAAAACGGCTGCTCCTTGTTCTTCTGGATCAAACCCGACCCGGCGGGCTGGCCCAGCACCTTCAGGGCGACGGATTGGGCCTGTGCGGCGGTCTGGAACCCGCCTGCGGTGCAGACCGCCAGGGCGAGGGCAAGGTGGCGGAATGTGCGGGCGGAAAACGTGCGGGAAGCCATGGTGATTCCTTTCGTTGCGACTCATCGGCGCACCGGACGATTCCGGAGCCGATGCCGACAAGCAACGCAAATTTCTTGCCAGCACATGTGAAACTATAGTTTCACAGCCGACAGACAGCAACCGAGGGCTAACCCTTATCCGGATTCACCAATCTGGACAGGAACCCGCACAACCGGGGTGCCTGCTGCACCGCTTGCGCACACCGGCTCGACATTCCCCCGGGTGACTTAAAGCTCCTCGAGACTGTCGTTGAGGGCCTCGATGCCCCGCAGCCGCCTGCGACCGGTCGCGCCGGCCTTTTCGATGGCGCGCGAAGCCAGCAGGTGGCACACCGCCGTCACCGCCACATGGTTGAACAGCGGGCCGGGCGCCAGCGACTGACAGCGAAAATGCCAGGTGGCACCGGCCTGGAACGGGACGCCCTCGTCGGTGATGTAAAGCACCTTCGCCCGGCTGGCCACGACCGCATCCATCAGCAGGCCCATGCGTGCCACCCGGCGCCGCAGCCCGAAGACAATCACCAGGTCGTCGGGTGTGAGGCTCACCAGATGTTCGCCCAGCGTCTGGCCGCCCCCGGGAATCGCGACGATCTGCTCCACCACCTGCGTCAGCTGCCATTGCAGGTAGCTCGCAAAGGCGTGGCTGCTCCGAAACCCGATCACCCAGACCTTGCGCGCCTCCAGCAGGGCCTGGGCCACGGCTTCGATCTGGGTGTCGGTGATGGACAGGAAAGTCGTCTCCAGATTGACGATGCCTTGCGCGACATGAGCCGCGACCGACTGCACGGCCCCGGTGTCGCCACTGGTGGTCAGGAACAGCCGGGAGCCCGTCTGCTTTTCCTCGCGCGCGTGTCGCCGCGCCTCTTCATAGCTGTCGTACCCCAGGCGCTTGACGAAGCGGGACACCGTGGCCTTGGACACATGGGCCAGCTCGGCCAGCTCAGAACCGGAGTAGCTGGCCAGCTCGCCCGGAAAGTCGCAGACGAATTCGCCCAGTCGGCGCTCCGCCGGGTGCAGGCCGGGCAGCGCGGCACGCACGCGGGCGAGAAATGAGTGTTCCTTGGGGGGCATGGTGGTGAAACTCTGGTTTCACCACATTCTGCCCGTGAAAACGTCGGCGCGGATCAGTTTGTGGCGCGCAGGGCCTGGCGCAGGCCGGCGCCGATGTCGGGCCGGTCGGCGAACGGATCGCTCGGGTTGCGCAGCCCCACCATGTCTTCCATGCGCAGTCGCACGCTGCCCAGGGCCTTCGGGTGGCTGAAGACGTAGAAGCGGTCGTTCTCCACCGCGTCGAGCACCTTGGCCGCGACATCGGCCGCGCTGACCTTGCCGCTTTCCACCGCCTTGCCGATCATGGCCTGGCCGATCAGCTGGGCCTGGGTGGGCTTCTCGTCCTTCATGCCGGCCGGCTGGTTGCGGTGGCTCTGGTGGATGCCGGTGGGCACGAAGAAGGGGCACAGCACGCTGGCGCCCACGCGGTCGCTGACGAGGCGCAGATCCTGGTACAGGGTCTCGGTCAAGCTCACCACCGCGTGCTTGCTCACGTTGTAGACACCCATGTTGGGCATGTTCACCGTGCCGGCCATGCTGGCGGTGTTGACGATGTGGCCCTGGTACGACGGGTCGGCCTTCTCGGCCGCGAGCATCATGGGCGTGAACAGACGCACGCCGTGGATCACGCCCCAGAGGTTGACGCCCAGCACCCATTCCCAGTCGCGCACGGTGTTCTCCCAGACCAGGCCGCCGGAGCCGACGCCCGCGTTGTTGAACACGAAATGCGGCGCGCCAAAGCGCTGCCGGACCGTGTCGGCCAGGGCCTGCATGGGTTCGGCACTGGACACGTCCACGCGCTGCGCCAGCACCTCGACGCCGGTGGCCGAGAGCTCGGCGGCGGCGCGATCCAGCGCATCGGCCTGCACGTCCACCAGCACCAGGTTCATGCCGCGCACTGCCGCCAGGCGCGCGGTCTCCAGGCCGAAGCCCGAGCCCGCGCCGGTGATCACGGCCGTTTTGCCTTGAAAGTCCTTGAGCATGAAAAACTCCCGCGCGTCAGGCGCGCAACATCTCGATATGGGGAATGCCGTCCTCGTCGTAGGGTGCGCTGGCCACGGCGAAACCATGCGCTTCGTAGAAGGCGCGCAGGCGCGCCTGCGCGCCTATGCGTATGGGCTGTGGGCCCCAATGGTTGTGGAGCCGCCCGATGGCCTCGCGCATCAGCACATGGCCCGCGCCGCTGCCGCGCGCGTGCGGCGCCGTGATGACGCGGCCTATGCTGGCCTCGACGAACTTGGCTCCCGGGCCGAAGCAGCGCGCATAGCCAGACAGCCGGCCCGCCCCGTCCCGGCCCAGCAGGTGCATGGCCTGCTGGTCGGTGTCGTCCATGTCCTGGAACAGGCACTGCTGCTCGAGGACGAACACCTCGGTGCGCAGCCGCAGCACGGCGTAGAGCGTGTGAACGTCCAGCTGGTCGAAGGCCAGGAAGTCCCAGCGCGGCGGCGCCGTCATGCCTGCTTGACCTGGCGCAGCACGTAGCCCACGCGCGGGAAATGCACGTGCACGGTGCCGGCTCGCTCGTCGGTGCGGCGCAGGGTGTAGTGCATGCGGGTGGCGGCCACCAGCTCGCCCTCGGTGGCCTCGGTGCCGAAGCTCTCGGCAGCGACCGTGACCCGGCTGCCCAGCGGGATGCGGTGGTCATCCTGGAACACCTCGTCGCTCACCGGCACGGGCGTTGCTGCCGCCGCCACCTCTATCGCTTCGGCCGGGGTCAGGCGGCTCTTGCTGCCATGGCCGATGGCGGCCATGCGGTCCATCCAGGCCAGCACGCCGGGCGTGGCATCCAGGATGCCGGCCATGGCGGTGGTGCAGTGACGGGTGAACCACAACGGGTGGTAGGCGCTGAAATCGGTGATGCAGGGCTGGTCGCCCAGCAGGAAGGGACTCTGCTCCAGCATGTGCGCCAGGCGGCGCAGGTAGCTGCGGTAGGCCGAGGTGCCGTCCGAGGAGCGCAGCTGCGTCATGTTGCTGCGCATGGCGGCACGGTCTTCGCTGAAGGACTGGGCCACCTCGGCCGGCTGGCCCTCGAACAGCGAGGCGACGCCTTTGCCCTGCATGCTGTAGGCCATTGAGGCCCAGAACAGCGTGCTGTCGGCCCATTGCGCCACCACGCGGGCCAGGCCCTTGTGTGTCGCCGGGTAGAAGGTGGGTTGCGGCTGGTGGTGTTCCAGCACGTCGGCGATCAGGGCGGTGTCGCAGTAGATGTCGGCGCCGATCTGCAGCAGCGGCGTGCGGCGGTAGCCGCCGGTGAGCGCCATGACGTCGGGCTTGGGCATGACGGACGGGATGAAAACCGAGCGCCACGCGAGCTGCTTGCGACCCAGCATCAGCCGCGCCTTTTCGGCAAACGGCGACATGGGATAGTGGTGCAGGATGAGATCGCTCATGGTGTTGTCCTCAGTGGCGGATGGCGGCTCGCCGGATGATGCGGTCGAAATCCACGCCGGCCCCCAGGCTGCCGAAGGTGTGGCCCCACTGGCCGCCCAGGCGGGAGTCGCAGAAGGCAGCGAACACCTCGGCGGGCGCGTGCTGGGCCAGCAGCGCGGCCTGCACGGCCAGCGCCACGTCCTGTGCGAGGCGGCGGGCCTCCATCTCGGAGGCCATTTCCTCCACGCGGACGGGCAGGCTCGCGGCCAGGCGGTCCAGCGCCGGGTGCATGCCCCTGGCAGGTGAAAGCTCCTGCGCCAGCGCGGCGGCGGCATCGGCCTTGCGCAGCGCGCGCAGCAGGTCCAGCGCCATGATGTTGCCGGCACCTTCCCAGATGGAGTTCAGCGGCATCTCACGGTAGATGCGGGCCATGATGCCCTCGCCGCCCTCCTCCACGTAGCCGTTGCCGCCCAGGCACTCCATGGCCTCCTGGCCGAAGGGGCTGCCGCGCTTGCAGATCCAGAACTTGGCAATGGGCGTGAGCAGGCGGGCCATCGCATCTTCGTGCGGGTCACCGGCGCGGTCGAAGGCGCGTGCCAGGCGCAGCGCCAGCGCGGTGGCGGCCTCGGATTCGAGCGCCAGGTCGGCCAGCACGTTGCGCATCAGCGGCTGCTCGATCAGGTATTTGCCGAAGGCCTTGCGCTGGGTGGTGTGGTGGATCGCGATGCTCAGCGCCTGGCGCATCAGGCCGCTGGTGCCCAGGGCGCAGTCCAGCCGCGTCATGGTGCCCATCTCCAGGATCTGCGGCACGCCCCGGCCTTCGTCGCCCACCAGCCAGGCGGTGGCGCCCAGGAACTCGACCTCCGAGCTCGCGTTGGCCTTGTTGCCCAGCTTGTCCTTGAGGCGCTGGATGCGCAGCGCGTTCAGCGAGCCGTCGGGCAGCACCCGCGGCAGGAACAGGCAGGACAGGCCGCTGGGCGTCTGCGCCAGCACCAGGAAGGCATCGCACATGGGCGCCGAGAAGAACCACTTGTGGCCGGTCACGGTGTAGCGCTGGCCCCAGGCATCGCTGCCGTCGGCCACGGCCTGCGTGGTGTTGGCCCGCACGTCGGAGCCGCCCTGCTTCTCGGTCATGCCCATGCCCATGGTCAGCCCGGCCTTGCCCTTGAAGTGGGTCAGGCGCGGGTCGTAGGCGCGTGCGGCCAGGCCCGGCGCCCACTCGGCGTGGATGGCGGCGTTGGCACGCAGCGCCGGCGCCACCGCATAGGTCATGGAGATGGGGCACAGGATGGACGGCTCCAGCTCCGTGAACACCATGAACCCTGCCGCTCTGGCCACGTGGGGCATGTCGGCCTTGGGGCGGGCCCAGGGCGTGCCATGCAGCCCACCCTCGGCGGCCGCCTTCATCAGCGCATGGTAGCTGGGGTGAAACTCCACCTGGTCGATGCGGTGGCCGAAGCGGTCGTGGGTCTTCAGCTGCGGCGTGAACACGTTGGCCAGGCGCGCGTGCGTCTGGTATTCGGCCGAGCCGGCCAGCGCGCCCATGGCGGCCAGCGGCTGCGTGTCCATCTGCGGCGCGTTGAAACGCACGGCGTCCTGCAGCGCCGCGTTTCCGGTGAACAGGTTCACGTCGGCCAGCGGCGTGGCCTGGTTCAGCACCTCGTGGGTGGCTTGCATCGCTTGTCTCCTCTTTTTTCTCTTGTTCTTTTTATGCGATGTCAGATCAGCTTGACGAGCTGCTTGCCGAAGTTCTTGCCTTTGAGCAGGCCGAGGAAGGCTTCGGGGGCCGATTCGATGCCCTGGGCCACGCTCTCGCGCGGGCGCAGCTTGCCAGTGCCCACCAGCGTGCCCAGCTCCTTGAGCGCCTCGGGCCAGACCTCCATGTGCTCGCTGACGATGAAGCCTTCCACCTTCAGGCGGTTGACCAGGATCAGCGCGGGGTTCTGCAGCGGCAGCGGCTGGCCGTCGTAGCCCGCGATCATGCCGCAGATGGCCAGACGGGCGAAGGCGTTGGTGCGCAGCAGCACGGCGTCCAGGATGTAGCCGCCGACGTTCTCGAAGTAGCCGTCGATGCCATTCGGGCAGGCGGCCTTGAGCGCCTGGCTCATGCTCTTGACATCGGGGTGCTGGCGGTAGTCGATGGCGGCGTCGAAGCCCAGCTCCTCGGTGAGGTATCTGCACTTGTCGGCACCACCGGCGATGCCCACCACGCGCAGGCCGCGCGCCTTGGCCAGCGCGCCGAAAGCGCTGCCCACCGCCCCGCTGGCGGCCGTGACCACCACCGTCTCGCCGGCCTTGGGGTTGATGATCTTGACCAGGCCGTACCAGGCGGTCACGCCCGGCATGCCCACCGCGCCCAGGTAGTGGCTCAGCGGCACATGGGTGGTGTCCACCTTGCGCAGCGCGCCGGGCTGGCCGGCGTCGACCACGCTGTACTGCTGCCAGCCGCCCATGCCCACCACCTGGTCACCAGCGGCGAACTTGGGGTGTTTCGATTCGATCACCTCGCCCACGGTGCCGCCGATCATGACCTCGCCCAGCGGCTGCGACGCGGCGTAGCTCTTGCTGTCATTCATGCGGCCGCGCATGTAGGGGTCCAGGCTCAGGTAGTGGTGGCGCACCAGCACCTGGCCGTCCTGCAGCGCGGGGGTGTCGGTGGTGACGATCTTGAAATTGCCGGCGGTGGCTTCGCCCTGCGGGCGGTTGTCGAGCAGGACCTGGGTGTTGCGGGGCATGGTGGTCTCCTGGAAAGGGAATGGGAATCAGTCGGTGGGCACCTGGGCCGGGTCGGCCTGCTGGCCCCAGCCCGGCACGTACTTGAAGGTGCCGGTGGCGTGGCAGCAGGCCTGTCCGTCGGCATCGAATACCGTACCTTCGGTGAAGGCCATGCTGCGCGTGCGGTGCAGCAGCCGCCCCTCGGCACGCAGCGGGGCCCTGGCCGCGCGCATGAAGCTGGTCTTCATCTCGATGGTGATGGCACCCAGGCCATCGGTCACGCTGCGCGCGGCGGCGGCCATGGTCACGTCCATCAGCGTCATCAGCGCGCCGCCATGCACCACCGCGAAGGCGTTGAGGTGCTCGGGCCGTGCCGGCAGCGTGACCTCGGAGCGGCCACCCTCGAAACGCTGGAGCTCGCAGCCCAGCATCTCGATGAAGGGGATGGAGACGCCGAACGGGATGGCCATGGCGGTTTACCCGGCCACCACCGCGGACACGCCCCCGTCCACGGCGATGGCCTGGCCAGTGATGTGCTTGCCAGCATCGCTGGCCAGCAGCAGGGTCAGGCCTTTGAGGTCTTCGTCGTCCCCCAGGCGCCGCAGGGGGGCGTGCGCGGCCATGTTGTCGGCGCCCAGAGTCTCGATCAGGCCGTTGGCCATCTTGCTGGGGAAGAAGCCCGGGCAGATGGCGTTGACGTTGATGCCGTGCTCGCCCCACTCGCACGCCAGCGCGCGGGTGAAGTTGATCACGGCGGCCTTGGAGGTGTTGTAGGCCACGGTCTTCATGGCGGCGGGGTTGCCGCCCAGGCCCGCGATGGACGCGGTGTTGATGATGCGGCCGCTCTTGCGCACCAGCATGCTGCGGCGCGCGATCTCCTGCGACAGGATGAAGTAGCTGCGCACGTTGAGGTTCATCACCTTGTCCCAGGCGGCGACCGGGTGGTCCTCGGCCGGTGCGCCCCAGGACGCGCCGGCGTTGTTGATCAGGATGTCCACGTCGCCCATGCGCTGCAGGGTCTCGTCGGCCAGGCGGCGCATGTCGGCCTCGCTCTGGCCATCGGCGGCAACCCAGCGGGCGTCGATGCCGGCGGCCTGCAGCTCGGCCACGGCCTCTTCCAGGTCGGCGGCCTTGCGCGAGCTGATCATCACGCGCGCGCCGGCCTCGCCCAGGGCATGGGCCATCTGCAGGCCCAGGCCGCGCGAGCCGCCGGTGATCAGCGCATTCTTGCCCGACAGGTCGAACAGCTGCTGGATGGTACGGGTCATGAATCGGTCTCCTCGTGTGCTCTGGTGGTGATTAGAACGCCTCTTCGGCCAGCCCGGCGCAGGTCGGGTCGCGCGAGGCGACCACGTTCAGCCAGGCCCCGATCTTGGGCAGCTCGTAGTGGAAGAAATAGCGGGCGGCGGCCCGGCGGCCGACGTCGGGCGGCCCTTCGCGGCCCAGCGTGGCCAGTGCCACGTCAAGCCATATCCAGGCCAGCACCATGTGGCCGAAGGCCTGCAGGTAGGGCACGGCATTGGCGAGCGCCTCCACCGGATTGCCGGTGGACCAGGCGGCCTTCGTGGCCGCGCCCACCTGTTGCAGGGCCTGCGCCAGCGCGTTGGCGTGCTCGGCGAGCTCGGGCCGCTGGATGGCGCGCTGCACCGTGGCGTCGATGCGCCCGGCCAGCAGCTGCAGCCCGCGCCCGTCCTCCATCAGCACCTTGCGGCCCAGCAGGTCCATGGCCTGCACGCCATGCGTGCCCTCGTGGATCATGTTCAGCCGCTGGTCGCGCCAGTACTGCTCGACGGGGAAATCGCGCGTGTAGCCGTAGCCACCATGCACCTGGATCGCCAGGCTGTTCGCTTCCAGGCACCACTCGCTGGGCCAGCTCTTGGCGATGGGGGTCAGCACCTCCAGCAGCAGGCGGGCCTCGTCGGCGGCCTCGGGCGTGCCGGTGTGCTGTTCGTCCACCAGGCGGGCGCAGTACAGCTCCAGCGCGGTCGCGCCTTCGGCGTAGCTCTTCTGGGCCAGCAGCATGCGCTTGACGTCGGCGTGTTCGATGATGCGCACCTGCGGCGCGGCCGCGTCCTTGCCGGACGGTCCGACCGGGCGGCCCTGCGGGCGGTTCTTCGCGTAGTCCAGGCTGGCGTGATAGCCCGCCATGCCCAGCATGGTGGCCGCCATGCCCACGCCGATGCGGGCCTCGTTCATCA
>CAMLQP010000013.1 GCA_946482115.1 uncultured Comamonadaceae bacterium | reverse complement strand
TCAGCATGGAGCCGTGGCCGTTGGACAGCACGAAGCGGTCGCGGTTGGCCCAGGCGGGGTTGGCCGGGTTGTGGCGCAGGTGGCGCTTCCACAGGGCGACGGCGATGTCGGCCATGCCCATGGGAGCCCCGGGGTGGCCGGAATTGGCCTGCTGCACGGCGTCCATGGCGAGCGCGCGGATGGCGTTGGCCATGACCTGGGGGGAAACGGAAGGGGCTACGGCGGCGGTGTCGGTCATGAAAACCTCGTGGGGCCTCGTGGGTGGGGCGCGAAACAGGGGCGCCCCGCTTGGGATAAACCCTGAATTTTAGCCGCTGGGGCCGTTAGCATCAGGAGGCCCTACGCCCGGTGCCCGATGTCCCACCTGCCCACTCCCGCCCTGCTGCTGGTGTTCGTGCTGGCGGCCGCTGCCGTCTGCCGGGCCGGCGTGGTGCTCACCCGCGCCACCGACGCGCTGGACGACGCCCTCGGCTGGGGCCAGGAAATGGGCGGCCTGGTGCTGCTGGCCATCGTGACCAACCTGCCCGAGGTCGCCATCACCGTCAGCGCCGCACTGGCCGGCCGGGTGGAGGTGGCGGTGGCCAATCTGCTCGGCGGCATCGCCATCCAGACCCTGCTGCTCGCGCTGTTCGACGCCTGGGGCAACCGGGGCCAAGTGCCGCTGTCGACCCGCGTCGCATCGCCCGCGATGCAGCTGGAGGGCGGTCTGGTGGTGCTGATGCTGGGCCTGGTGTTCCTGGGTCATCAGATGCCGGCCGGCGCCATCCTGGGCGGCGTGACGCCCGACGGGCTGCTGATGCTGCTGGCCTGGATCGGCGGCCTGCTGGCGATACGCCGCCTGTCGCGCACCCGTGGCCCCGCTGCGGCACCCCCTCGCGCCCGCAAAGGGGCGCAACCCGCCATGGGGCTTCGCCGTGCCGTCGTCGGGTTCGTGCTCATGGCGGCCGTCACCCTTGCCGGCGGGGTGCTGCTGGAAATCAGCGGCGATGCCCTGGCAGCCCGCTGGGGCATGGACGGCGCGCTGTTCGGCGCCACGGTGCTGGCCGCCGCCACCGCCCTGCCCGAGGTGGCCACCGGGCTGCCCGCCGCGCGGCAAGGGGAACATGCGCTGGCGGTCAGCGACATCCTGGGCGGCAACGCGGTGCTGCCCGTGCTGCTGGTGCTGGCCACCGCGCTGGCCGGCCAGCCGGTGCTGCCGCAGGCCGGTGCGCAGACGCTCTACATGACCGGCCTGGGCCTGGTGATGACGCTGGTTTTCCTGTCCGGCATGGCACGCCGCGCGCCGCGCAAGCACGCCGGCATGGGCTGGGACAGCTGGCTGCTGCTGGCCGGCTACGCCGCCGGCGTGGCGGGCCTGCCGGCGGTACCGGCCTGAAGCGGGCGCAACGCCGCCCGCCCCGGCTCAGCGCGGCCGCGTCGCGAAGCGGTGGATCAGGTCTCGGACGATGGACTCGGTTCCGTTGAACAGCAGGGTCTGGGGCCGCCGGCTGGAAGACACCAGCGACAGCCGCCCCTGCAGGCGCGGCCGCGCGAGCCGGCGGATGGCCAGGGCCTGGCGGCCCGGCAGGCCCGCCCACAGCACCGACTCCGGCACCACCGCATGGCCGCAGCCGGCCTGCACCAGCAGCGGAATCGAGGTCAGCGCGCCCACGTCGAGGATGACCTCCAGCGCCAGCCCCTGCCGGTTGGCCTCCGATTCCAGCAGCCGCCGTATCGGATGGGGCTGGGCGGGGAATATCAGCCGCAGGTTCGCGAGTTCCTTCAGGTTGACGGTGCCCTTGCTGGGAAAGGGCGTGCCGTCACCCGGTGGGCTCAGCAGGTAGAGCGACTCGTCGACCAGCGGCTCAATGTGCAGCAGGGCCGACGGCACCGGGCTGTGCACCACGGCCAGGTCGGTGCGGCCCACCAGCACCTGCTCCTGCAGGGTGGCCGACAGCCCCTCCGTGATCGAGATGTTGGCCTTGCCGAAACGCTGCTGGAAAGCGCGGACCAGCGGCACCGTCAACGCCTGCGCGACCGACGGCGTCATGCCCACGGTGACACGCCCCACCAGGTCGCCGTCCGACTCGTCGAGCGCGGTGCGCCCCGATTCCAGCTGGCTCAGCGCGTTCTGCGCGTAGGACAGAAAACGCGCGCCGGCGTCGGTCAGCACCACGCCCCGGCCGTTGCGGTGGAACAGCGAACGGCGCAGCTCCACCTCGAGCCCGCGGATGTGGCGGCTGAGCGCCGGCTGGCCCATGCGCAGCGCCGTGGCGGCGTGGCTCAGGTTGCCATGGCGCGCCACTTGGATGAAGTACTCCAGCTGCTTGAGGTTCATGGTGCCGAGGGGTTGCGGATATGCCAAAAAGAAGATATCAGAAGTCGGCCATCCGATGCGGCACGGCGCGGTCCCATCCCTAGACTCGATACCCATCGAGGCCACTCCGGCCCGGACCTGACCTGACAAGGAGACCCCGTGTACACCGCAACCATCGGCGCCCCCATTTCGACCGCCAGCCTGGAGCGCCCCGCCTACCGGCGCATCACGGCCACACCCGTGTCGCCGCACATCGGCGCCGTCATCGGCGCCGTCGACCTGACCCAGCCCCTCGATGCCGAGCAGGTCGCCGAGATCAAGGACGCATTCGCCCGCTACCAGGTGATCTTCTTCCGCGACCAGCGCATCAGCCACGAGGACCAGATCCGCCTGGCCAGCCATTTCGGCCCGCTGGGCCAGCACGTCGGCAAGAACACCATCAGCAAGCCCACCGACAACCCCTACGTCCGGCGATTCCACTACGACGCCACCTCCGACCGCGTGTCGGGCGAGAACTGGCACAGCGACCAGTCGTGCGCACCCATGCCGCCGCTGGGCAGCATGCTGTACCTGCACACCATCCCGCCCGATGGCGGCGGCGACACCATGTTCGCCAACACCTGCGCGGCCTACGACGCCCTGTCGGACCGAATGAAGGCCTACCTGGCGGGTCTGACGGCCACCCACGACGGCACGCGCGTCTTCGGCCCGGGCACACCCATCTCCTCGCACCCCATCATCGTGCGCCACCCGGTCAGCGGCCGGCTCGGCATCTTCGTCAGCTGGGACTTCACCAGCCACATCGACGGCATCCCGCGTGCCGAAGGCGACGCCATCCTGAACTTCCTCTACCGGCATATCGGCCGCGACGAATGGTCGTGCCGCTTCCGCTGGGAACCCCACTCCATCGCGTTCTGGGACAACCGCTGCGCCCAGCACAAGGCGGTCTGGGACTACTGGCCCAACGTGCGCTCCGGTTTCCGGGTGCAGATCGAGGGCACCCAGGCCCCGCTGGCGGCATGAGCCCGTCCGGCATGTTTGTTGCTCACCCACTCACCGTCTCAAAGGAGAACTCCCGATGCTGAACCGCCGCTGGATGATGATGGGCCTGATGGCCAGCCTGGGCCTGTCGAGCGCCTGGGCGCAACTGGCTCCTGACCGCCCGGTCCGGCTGATCGTCCCGTTTGCCGCGGGTGGGTCGTCCGACGTGATGGCGCGCTTGCTGGCCAAGCAGCTCGCCACGCAGATGAACCAGTCCTTCGTGGTCGAGAACCGTCCCGGCGCGGGCGGCGGCATCGCGATGGAAGCGGTGGCGCGCGCGCCGGCCGACGGCCACACGCTCCTCTACGGCACCATAGGCACCAACGCCGTCGCGCCGTCCCTGTTCAAGAACCTGCCGGTCGACCCGGCCAAGGACCTGCAGCCGGTGTCGCTGCTCGCGCGCAACCCCAGCGTGCTGATCGTCAACAGCAGCCTGCCGGTCCGGACCCTGCCCGAGCTGATCGCCCACGCGAAGGCCCATCCGGGCCAGCTGACCTACGCATCGGCCGGCAACGGCTCAATCTCCCACCTGGCAGCCGAGCTGCTCAAGTCCAGCGCCGGCATCGACATCGTCCACGTGCCCTACAAGGGCGGCGGCGCGGCTTCGACCGACCTGCTGGCGGGCAACGTGTCGCTGATGGTCGAGACCATCACCAACGCCCTGAGCCTGACCAAGACGGGCAAGGTGCGCGCCATCGCCAACTCGGCCAGCGCGCGCTCGCCCAGCGCGCCGGAGCTGCCCACCTTCGCCGAGGCGGGCCTGCCCGGCTACGCGGTGGACAGCTGGACCGGCCTGTTCACCGGCAGCGGCGTGCCGCGCGCGGTGGTGGATCGACTGAACACCGAGGTGGCACGCGCGGCGCGCGACCCGGCCTACCGCCAGGCCATGGCCAACATCGGCGTGGAAGCCAGCAGCTCCACGCCGGAGGCATTCGGCAGCTTTGTCCGCAGCGAAACGGCCCAGTGGGGCCGGGTGATACAGGCCACGGGCACGAAGGTAGAGTGATGCGCGCGAGCGGGCAGGCCCGCCCGCTGATGCCAGAATGGGCGGATGACCGCCCCTGAACCCCGCGCGCAGGCGCTGATCCTCGCCGCCGGACGCGGCGAGCGCATGCGCCCGCTGACCGATGCCTGCCCCAAGCCGCTGCTGGCCGTCCACGGCCGGCCGCTGATGCAGTACCCGCTGGACGCACTCAACGCGGCCGGCTTCGCCCGCGTGGCCACCAACACCGCCTGGCTGGGCGAGCAGATCGAGGACCGCTTCGGCGACCGGCTGGTCTATTCGCACGAAGGCCGCGATTTCGGCGGCGCGCTCGAGACGGCCGGCGGCATTGCCCGCGCGCTGCCGCTGCTGGACGACGTGTTCTGGGTCGTGGCTGGCGACGTGTACGCGCCCGGCTTCCGCTTCGACCCCGCCGAGCTGGCGCGTTTTCGCGCCGGCAGCGCGCTGGCCCACCTGTGGCTGGTGCCCAACCCGGCCCACAACCCCCGAGGCGACTTCGGCCTCTCGCCGGACGGCCTCGCCCTCAACGGCGACGGCCCGGACGGACGGCGCCACACCTACAGCACCATCGGCCTGTACCGGCGCGAGCTGTTCGCGTCGCCCTGGTGCGACATTCCCCCCGGCAATCCGCAGGGCATCAAGGCCCCGCTGGCCCCGCTGCTGCGTCGGGCGATGGACAATGGCCTCATCAGCGCCGCGCTCCACACTGGCCCCTGGGCCGACGTGGGCACACCCGAGCGCCTGGCGCAGCTGAACACCGAGGCACCATGAGCGAAACCACCCACTACGCCCAGCGCCGCACGCGCGTGGCCCAGGCGATCGGCCCCGACGGCATCGCCCTCGTCCCGACCGCCCCCGAGCGGTCGCGCAACCGTGACACCGGCTACCTCTACAGGCACGACAGCTACTTCTACTACCTGAGCGGCTTCACCGAACCCAACGCCTGGCTGGTCATCACCGGCGACGGCCGCAGCACCCTGCTGTGCCAGCCCAAGGACATGGAGCGCGAGATCTGGGACGGCTACCGCCTCGGCCCCGATGCCGCGCCCGCCGCGCTGGGCGTGGACGCCGCCCACCCGGTCGGCGAGCTGGACCAGGTGCTGCCCCGGCTGCTCGAGAACCGCGACGCGGTGTGGTTCCCGTTCGGCGTGCACGCCGGCCTGGAGACCCGCGTGGGCGGCTGGCTGGAGCGCGTGCGCGCCCGCTCGCGCGCCGGCGCCCTGTGCCCCGAGCAGGCGCGCGACCTCTGCACCGTGCTCGACGAGATGCGCCTGTTCAAGGACGCGCACGAGATCGGCCTGATGCGCCGCGCGGGGCAGATCAGCGCCCGCGCCCACGTGCGCGCCATGCGACGCAGCGCCGCCATGCTGCGCGCCGGCGAGGACGCCCGCGAGTACCACCTGGACGCCGAGCTGCTGCACGAGTTCCGCCAGGGCGGCTCGCAGTACCCGGCCTACGGCAGCATCGTCGCGGCCGGCGCCAATGCCTGCGTGCTGCACTACGCCGCCGCCGCCGCGCCGCTGCGCGACGGCGAGCTGGTGCTGATCGACGCCGGCTGCGAGCTCGACAGCTACGCGTCCGACATCACCCGCACCTTCCCGGCTGGCGGGCGCTTCACCGGCCCGCAGCGCGCGCTCTACGACGTCGTCCTCGCGAGCCAGGAGGCCGCCGTGGCGGCCACGAAGCCCGGCGCCCGATTCAACGACCCGCACGACGCCGCCGTGCGCGTGCTCACCCAGGGCCTGCTGGACCTGCGCCTGCTCGACGGCAACACTGTGGGCACGCTGGACGACGCGATCGAGAAACGCGCCTACTTCCCCTACTACATGCACCGCACAGGCCACTGGCTGGGTCTGGACGTGCATGACTGCGGCAGCTACGTGGAACCCACGCAGCGCCACGAAGTCAGCGAACGCCGCGACCCGCTCTCGGGCGAGACCGTCAGGAACCGGCCCAGCCGCCTGTTGCAGCCGGGCATGGTGCTGACGGTCGAGCCCGGCCTCTATGTGCGGCCCGGCGAACAGGTCCCCGAAGCCTTCTGGAACATCGGCATCCGCATCGAGGACGATGCCGTGGTCACCGCCGGCGGCTGCGAGCTGCTGACGCGCGACGCGCCGGTGAAGCCGGACGAGATCGAAGCGCTGATGGCCGCCTGATCCCCCATCCGCCCTGCCCTGCCACCATGGACCGCCCGCTCCCGACTTCCATCGAACAGCTGTTGGGGCTGATGGACCTGTCGGAACAGGGCCTGGCGCTGTTCGACGAGACCGACACGCTGCGCTATGCCAACGCGGCGTTCCGGCAGGCCACCCACTGCCTGCCCGACGAAGTCATCACCTGGTCCGACATCATGCGTCGCGCCCATGCCGAGAAACGCGGCGTGCACGTCGAGACCCACGACATCGAAGCCTGGCTCACCTCCACGAAATCGCGCCGGGGCAAGCAGGTCTACCGCGCCTTCGAGTCCGACTTGGCCGACGGCCGCTGGCTCATGGTCACCGAAACCACCGACCGCACGGGCTGGATGCTGTGCGTGCTGACCGACATCACCGCGCTCAACACCGACGGCCTGAGCCTGCGCCGCGCGCGCGACACCGCCCTGCGCGCGGCCATGACCGACGAGCTCACCCACCTGAGCAACCGCCGCGCCGTGCTCGACCGCGTGGGACAGCTGCTGGCGCGCCAGCCCCCGCAGCCCATGGCCCTGGCCATGATCGATCTGGACCACTTCAAGCGCATCAACGACACCTGGGGCCACGACGTGGGCGACATGGTGCTGTGCCACTTCGCCGCCCGGTTGCAAGCCGTCACACGGCGCGGCGACATCGCAGGCCGCATGGGCGGCGAGGAGTTCCTGCTGGTGCTGCCCGACGCCGACCTGCGCATCGCCAGCGCGGTGCTGGACCGCCTGTTCCACGAAGTGCGCATGGGCGTGCCCGGCCCCATCCACCCCGAGGTGCGCTACACCTGCTCGGCCGGCCTGGTCAGTGCCGGCCCCGGCGAGGACGTGCGCACCCTGCTGCGGCGTGCCGACACCACGCTCTACCAGGCCAAATCCCTCGGGCGCGACCGCTACTGCCTGGGGGATTGAAGGCGGTTGGATTCAAGGCCGTTCGTCGGCCAGGCCTCAAGTTCCGCACCCGGCTGGCCGAAAGGCCAGGGACCATGAAGATCGAAAGCTCTTCTGTCACCCTGGCCAGCCGGTCGGTCCGCGCGGAGAGCCACAGCGTGTCGGAACGGCTGCGGACCTGGGTGGGCAACCAGCGGCCCGACTTCGAACGCCTGGAAGCGGGCAACCGCTTCGCATCGGCCTTCGTGTCGCTTTCGGCGGCCGCCCGCGAGGCCCTGGCGGCCCAGCCGGCTCCCACCGAGGTAACCGAAGCGGCCGAGGTCGAGCCCGACGCCGATGCCCTGGACGACGACCCGCGCCTGCAGCTGCTTGCGCGCATGATCGAACTCATGACCGGCGAGCGCCCCCGCACGCTGCGCGCCGACGACCTGAAACGCCGACCCGACACCGCCGCCGACCGGGCCCTGCGCGAGCTGAAAGACCCGCGCACAGCCGGCGGCGGGGCATCGCCTCAGCGCGTGGGCTGGGGCCTGGAGTACGACCGCCACGAAGTGCGCCACGAGGCCGAGACCACCCGCTTCGCTGCGCAAGGAGAAATCCGAACCGCCGACGGCAAGACCATCCGGTTCGCGGTGGCGCTGGAAATGACGCGCACCTACCACGAAGAGAGCCACGTGTCCGTGCGCGCAGGCGATGCGGTGCTGAAGGACCCGCTGGTCATCAACTTCAACGGCAACGCGGCTGACCTGTCGGGCCTGCGCTTCGACTTCGACCTCGACGCCGACGGGGCAACGGAGAACATCGCCTTCGTGGGAGCGGGCAGCGGTCTGCTGGCGCTGGACCGCAATGGCAATGGCCGCGTGGACGACGGCCGCGAGCTGTTCGGCGCGCTCAGCGGCGACGGCTTCGCCGACCTCGCGGCGCTCGACGGCGACGGCAACGGCTGGATCGACGAAAACGACGCCGCCTACGCCCAGCTGCTGGTGTGGATGAAGGATGCCAGAGGCAACGACCAGCTGACCTCGCTGGCCGAGGCCGGCGTGGGCGCGCTCCACCTCGGGCGCGTGGACACGCCCTTCGCGCTGCGCGACGAAGCCAACACGCCACTGGGTCAGGTGCGCGCCACCGGCATCTACCTCAAGGAAAGCGGCAACGTCGGCACGCTGCAGCAGATCGACATCGCGGTCTGAACTACCCGGCACCCAGTTGCCTGGCCAGGGTATCGGCCGCCTCCCGCATGGGCGGCAGGCACAGGCGCACGGTCTGATCCACGGAAGCGATCTGCAGTAGCCAGGAGCATGAGAGGCAGGCGTGCAGGTTCGTGCCCGTCATGACGGGCACCGAGAACGCGCCGTAGCGTTCGGGTGAATCCGGAGGCACGACCGACACGTCCCGCAGCGCGTAGCCGCGGGCGCGGATGTCGCGCAGCCGCTGGGGCAGCAGGCCCGAGCGCAGCACCGCCTGATCGAGCTCGTCGGTCGAACGCGACAGCCGCAGCAGCAGTTCGGCGCGTTCGGCTTCGGCGCAGAAAGCGAGGTGGCACAGGCCCAGCGAGGAGCGCAGCATGGGCGGGTGCTGCCCCAGCTGGCGGTAGTTGGCGGCCAGGCCCAGCACCACCGTGTCCGGCTCGTCGACGATGAGCATGCGGAGCCCTTCGCGAACACCGAGGTTGACCGGCCACGGCACCGTGTGTTGCAGCCGCGCGAACACGGGCCGCGCCTGCCGGGCCAGCCGCGCCAGCTCGCCGCGCTGGGCCGGCGGCAGGCCGGGCGAGGCCTCGGCCACGTAGCGCCCGCGCGGCCCCTGGCGCCGCACCCAGCCGCTCTCGACCAGGGTGTGCAGCAGCCGCGCCAGCGTGGCCTTGGGCAGGCCGGTGGCTTCCCGCAGTTCGGTGAACGACAGGGCCGAAGCGCGCTGGATGGCGCCCAGCACCTGCAGCCCGCGCTGCAGCGATGTGACGGTTTCGGACCGGGTCATGCCGGCCGATTTTAGTTCCGCCACGCGGAACTTTGGGTGTTGCCGCTCCCCGCCGTTCCGCAAGATGCGTCCACCGGCCTGCCAAGGCCGGCAACGACCCGACCCATCGACACAGGAGCAAGGCATGAGCACGAAACGGACGGTTTTTCTGACGGGCGGCGCCACCGGCATCGGGCTGGCGACCGCGCAGCGGCTGGCGCGCGACGGCAACCGCGTGGTGGTGATGGACCGCAACGCCGGTGCGCTGGCCGACCTGGATCGGGCGATGGAGGCGGCAGACCTGGACGTCCGGGTCGAGGCTTTGGACGTCCGGGACCGCGCCGCCATGGCCCGCATGCTGGACAGCGAACCCCGGGTGGACGCGGCGGTGGCCGTGGCCGGCGTGTACCGGTCGCAGCCGTTCGACACCCTGTCGGATCAGGATTTCCAGCACACGCTGGATGTCAACCTGCTGGGGGTGTTCGCCTTCGCGCAGGAGGCCGCGCGGCGCATGCAGGCCGGCGGCCGCATCGTGGTGGTGTCCTCGCGCGGCGCTTTAGGCATGCAGCGCGCGGCGGACTATGTGGCCTCCAAGGCCGGCGTGATCGGCCTGGTGCGCGCCATGGCGCTGGACCTGCGCCCGCGCCAGATCGCGGTCAACTCGGTGGCACCGGGCTTCACCGACACCCCCATGACACGCAGCATGCCTAAAGACCTCTACGCCGCCGCTGCCGCGCTGGAACCCAGCGGCGCCGCCGCCTCGCCCGACCACATCGCGCACGCCATCGCCTTCCTCGCCAGCGCCGACACGCATTTCATCACCGGCCAGACCCTGCTGGTCGATGGCGGCAAGTCGCTCGGCGGCCTGGGGCTTTGATCCGATGGCGGCGGGGCAACCTAGGCCCGCAACGCGAACGAATCGGCCTGCGCTGCGTCCCAGTAGTACTGGAACACGTTGTGCAGGCCACCGGTGCCCTGCAGCAGCGCACCTGACGCCACCGTGGGCAGCAGGTTGGCCAGCAGCTTCACCTCGTTCTCGTTGACGCGGCGCACGATGTGGTGCGCCGTGATCTCGCTCGGGTGGCGCAGGCCGGCGGCCTGCACCAGCTCCTGCAACGCCTTGAGCGTGTTCTGATGGAAATTGTGGACGCGCGTGGCCTTGTCGGGCACCACCAGCGCCTGCTGGCGCACCGGGTCCTGCGTGGTCACGCCCGTGGGGCAGTGGCCGGTGTGACAGGCCTGGGCCTGTATGCAGCCCAGCGCGAACATGAAGCCGCGAGCGCTGTTGCACCAGTCGGCCCCGAGCGCGAAGGCGCGCGCGATGTCGAAGGCGCTGATGACCTTGCCCGCGCAGCCCAGCTTGACGCGGTCACGCAGGTTTACGCCCACCAGCGTGTTGTGCACCAGGCGCAGGCCTTCCTGCAGCGGCGCGCCCACGTGGTCGGTGAATTCCAGCGGCGCCGCGCCGGTGCCGCCCTCGGCACCGTCCACCACGATGAAGTCGGGCGTGATGCCCGTGGCCAGCATGGCCTTGACCAGCGCGAACCACTCCCACGGGTGGCCGACGCAGAACTTGAAGCCCACCGGCTTGCCACCCGAGAGTTCGCGCAGCCGCGCGATGAAATGCACCATCTCCAGAGGCGTGGAGAACGCGCTGTGCGCCGACGGCGAGATGCAGTCCACGCCCTCGGGCACCCCGCGCGCGGCCGCGATCTCGGCCGACACCTTGGGCCCCGGCAGCACGCCGCCGTGGCCCGGCTTGGCGCCCTGGCTCAGCTTGAGCTCGATCATCTTCACCTGCGGGTCCGCCGCATTGGCCTTGAACTTGTCGGCGTTGAAGCTGCCGTCGTCGTTGCGACAGCCGAAGTAGCCTGAGCCGATTTCC
Organism: uncultured Comamonadaceae bacterium; assembly: GCA_946482115.1. The sequence goes on along the minus strand of CAMLQP010000013.1, from coordinate 11,528 downwards.
CAGATCAGGTCGCCACCATGCACGCGGTGCCACACCGAGATGGAGCCTTCGCCCGTGTCGTGCGCGAAGCGGCCCCGGTGCGCACCCGCGTTGAGTGCCTGGATGGCGTTGGCACTGAGGGCACCGAAGCTCATGGCCGAAATGTTGAACACGCTGGCGTCGTACGGCTGGGTGCACTGCGGCCCGCCGATGACGAGGCGGAAATCGTGCGTGTCCACGTGGGTAGGCACCATGGCGTGGTTGATCCACTCGTAGCCCTCGGCCGACACGTCGAGCTGGGTGCCGAAGGGCCGTTTGTCAATCTGGCCCTTGGCGCGCTGGTAGGCCAGGCTGCGCTGCGAGCGCGAGAACGGCGTCGCGTCAGTGTCGCTCTCCAGGAAGTACTGCCGGATCTCGGGACGTATCTTCTCCAGCATGAAGCGCAGGTTGCCGATGACGGGGTAGTTGCGCCGCACCGCGCTGTGGGTCTGCCGCAGGTCGCGCACGCCCACCACGGTGAGCGCCGCGCAGGCCAGGAACACCAGCCAGCCGACGCCGAAGGCAATCAGCGTGAACAGGCTCAGCAGCGCGCCCACCACCACCAGGGCCAAAACGGTGTAGCGCACCGGATAGATCGCGTTCAGGCGGTCCAGCAGCATCGGGGGTCTCCGTGGCTTGTCTCGGGTTGGCGGCCATCATAGACCGATCTACACTCGGCTCCCCTCTTTCGCATTGCGCCGCGCGCAGGCCCGCCATGTCCGACCACTCCGCCCTCACCCCCGACGAGTTCGACGAACTCGATGCCATCCTCGACGATCTGCGCCAGCGCCACGACGAGGCCCCCCAGTGGGAATTCTGCGAAGGTTTCATGGCCGCGCTGATCTGTTGCCGTCGCACCATCCTGCCCAGCGAATACTTCCCGCTGCTGCTGGGTGACATAGAGGTGGACAGCGCCAGCGGCGACGTGACCGCCAGCCTGTTCAGCAGCCAGGCCCAGTTCGACCGGTTCATGGCGCTGTGGACGCGGCGCTGGAACGAGGTGGCCGAACAGCTGGCCGCGCCGGTGGAAACGCTGGAAGACGAGCGCGCCTACTCGCCCGAGGTGGTGGACGTACGCGGCGCCGTGGCCGCCCTGAGCGACGAGGAGCGCGCCGAGATGGGCGACGAACCCCTGCCTTCCTTCGGCCAGGTGTGGGCGCTGGGCTTCATGTACGCAGTGGAGAGCTGGCCCGACGAGTGGGAAGCCCCGCGCGACCGCGACACCGCCAAATGGCTCGATGACGCGCTGGAAACCCTGGTGGCCCTGACCGAGGACGACAACGACCCGCCCGAAATCAGCATGTTCGAGGAGAACGGCCCGCCCAGTGTGAGCCAGAACCGCCTCAACCTGTTCGGCGAGGGCATCTGGGCCGTGTACGACCTGCACGAGATCTGGGCCAGCCTGGGCCCGCGCGTGGAGACCGTGCGCAAGGAACCCGCGCCCGGTCGCAACGACCTGTGCCCCTGCGGCAGCGGCAAGAAATACAAGAAGTGCCACGGGGCGAACTGAGCGCCCGATCTGGCAGGGGCCACCGACCGGCTGTCGGCCCCCTCACTTTATTTGCGCCCAAACAGGCACGCCGCAAGGAACACGCGTACCATCGGCCTGTTGATATGTGCAAGACCATCAGCTCATAGGTCTTTTTCTGCTGCTCGCCGGCTCCGCGCCGACGGTTGTGTCGAACCTCCCTTGATGATTTTCTTGGCGTCTCTTCGCCAGATGCGCTTTTGCGTCTGGCCCATCACTAAGGAACTCGCTATGACGACACAAACCGGAACCGTGAAATGGTTCAACGACAGCAAAGGCTTCGGCTTCATCGCACCGGACGACGGCGGCAAAGACCTGTTTGCCCACTTCCGCGACATGCAGGCCGGTGGCTTTCGCACCCTCACCGAAAACCAGCGCGTGGAATTCGAAGTGACGCAAAGCGTCAAAGGCCCCCACGCCTCCAACATCCGTTCGGTGAGCTGAGCCTTGCGGGGCTGCGCCCCCGCATCGCCTGCCACTTTCGGTCTCCCAGCGCGGCTCGTCCGCGCTTTTCTTTTTTCTGAGGGCACGCCATGAAGAACCTGCAAGAGGCGACCGAGCGCATTTGTGAACTCAAGGGAAACCTGATTGCGCTGGACGCGCTGATGCCTGCGTTGCTGGAAACACTGCCGCCGGCTGCCCACGATGCCCTGGCGCGCTCGTTCGAGGCGCACGCCGAAGCCGCGCGCACGGTGATGCTGAACACCGCCATCTCCGACCATGTGCTGGCCGCCTTCGAACGCGACGTGGCGCGCACCCGCGCGGTGCTGTCCGGTACCGCACCCACCGACCACGCCCCCGAACGACGCATCACCGCCGAAGCGGTATTGCTGACCGCCACCCGCGTGAGCACCTTCATAGGCCCCCGTGTGCTGACAGGCGCCAGCGGCTTTTTCTTTCGCCGCGATGGGCGCCTTTTCCTGGTCACCAACAGCCACGTGCTGGTCGATGAATCCAGCGGGCACCACCCCGACCGCATCGAAATCGAACTGCATACCGACGCACACGATCTGACGCAGTTCGTCACCTACTCCATGCCGCTCTACAAAAACGGCCTGGGCCTGTGGCGTGAGGCCACCGATAGTGGTGGCGCCGTGGACGTGGCCGTGATCGAGATAGAGGCCGGGCGTCTGCCGGCCACCACCGTGCTGCACGCCTTTGACGCCAGCCACCTGGACCCACGCGGCGAGGACGTGGCCGTGGGCGATGCGCTGACCGTCATCGGGTTCCCGCTGGGCTTTCACGACACCGTGCACCACCTCGCCGTGGCGCGCAGCGCCTCGCTCGCGTCGGCCTACGGCGTGCGCTTTCAGCGGCAGGGCTATTTCCTCACCGATGCCCGCACCCACCGGGGCAGCAGCGGCGCACCGGTGCTGCGGCGCAGAAAAGGCCACGCCAGCGGCGGCTCGACCCAGGCGTGGCAACTGCTGGGGGTGCATTCCACCCGCATGGACATGCGATCGCGCGACCTGGCCGCGGACGAGTCGCTGGGGCTGAATTGCGTCTGGTACGCCGACGTGCTGATGACGCTGACCAGCACGAGCCGGTCAGCCGAGGACCTCTCGCGATAACCGCGCCAGCACCTGCTCGTTGGCCTGGGCCAGGAAGCCGGCCAGCGGCTGGTAGTCTTGCACCGTGTCGAAGGTCTGCTGCCAGTCCACACGGGTACCAGCGCCCTGCGGCGTCAAGGTGATCGTCAGGACGAAATGGTGGCTGTCGGACGGGTGGTCCAGCTCCAGCAGGCGGCCCTCCTCGATGCGCAGCACCCGGTATTCGTTGGGGTGGTTCGTCCCGTCCGGGCCGTGCAGCGTCAGCCGCCAGATGCCACCCACGTGAAATGGAAACTCGTGGATGGTGCTGGTGAAGCCATCAGGACCCCACCAGCGGGCCACGCGGGCCGGGTCGCGCAGTACGGTGAACACCGCCGCAGGGCTGGCGTCCACCGTGCGGGCTCTGATGTCGGAGCGGGGTTCGATGGGTGTCATGGCTCACCGCCTGAAAGTTTTCAACACACGCCCTGCGCGCGCCGGTAGTGCATGGCCACCGCGCCGTTGCGCAGCGGCTGGGCCGACACCAGCTCAAGCCGCCGCGTGCCGGGCATTCCGCCAGCGTACAGCGTCGGGCCGTGGCCGGCGATTCTGGGGTGAACGAGCAGCCGGTACTGGTCGATCAGATCCAGCCGGTCCAGCTCGATGGCGAGCTGGCCGCTGCCCAGGAGTACGCCGCCGGGTGTCGCGTCCTTCAGCGCCTGTACACCTGCTCGCAGATCGCCAGCGATGGGTTGGCTGTTGGTCCACGGAAAGACCTTTCGCGTCGAACTCACCACGTACTTCGGCTTGGCATCCAGCTTCACCGCCCATTCGCGCATTGCCGCCGGCACCTCCACGTCGCCACGGGCGACCGCTGGCCAGTAGCTCTCCATCATCTCGTAGGTGACGCGGCCCCACAGCATCGCCCCACTCTCGTCCATGAGGCGCGTGAAAAAGGCGTGTGTCTCGTCATCGGCAATGCCTTCCTGGTGGTCGATGCAGCCGTCCAGGGTGACATTGATGCTGAAGGTCAGGAGTCCCATGGTGTGTTCTGTTCGAGATACGCAGGATTGATTGATGGGACTTATCCGTGGCGAAGCACTTTGTCTCTCACATCACTCGTAGTGTGTCCACATCCTCAGAACACGAACCGTACGTTCCTTTTTGAACACCTCGTACACCAGCCGATGCTGAATGTTGATGCGGCGGGAATACGCGCCTTCCAAGTCACCCACGAGCTTCTCGTATACCGGCGGATTCTGGAATGGGTCCTGAGCCAGCACCTGCAGCAGGTCTTGCGCCTTCTCCTTCAAACCAGCCGCAGAGAGCTTCTTCGCGTCTTTCAGGACATGCTTGGCAAAGACGACCTGCCACTTCACCACTTGACCTCTCTGGCGCTCTTCTCAAGCGGCTCGGCCATGCCCTTCTTGATCGAATCGCGCATGCCGGGGACGGACAGGAGATACAGGGTCTCCTGGATCGCATCCCAGTCTTCCATCGCGACCAGAACCGCTCGGCTGCGCTTGCCCGCAATCACAACCGGTCGATGTGACTCGTTCGTCTCGTCAATCAGACGATACAGGTTGGCGCGGGCTTCGCTCGCGGTGACAAGGTTTGTCATGTGCTGCTCCCAAAACTGGAATCGTACGTATATTCGTACGTTTAGTCAATCGCGTCGGCGCGGAGCGGGATAACGCAAGAGCCAAGCCGCCGGGGACGGCGGGACGACAGGCGCGGGTCGGCTTGGGTGTCGGCAATTGGCTCACAGGGCCATAGGCCGAAGCGGCTGGGTCACGGTGTACCCACCACCACGATCCAAACCCATGTGAACAAGACCGATGCCGGGTGTACGCTCACCCCAGAATCTCAAACGGTCCACCCTTCTCCAGCGCGGCCTGGTAAGCCGGCCGCGCATGGATGCGCTGCAGCCAGTCCATCAGGCGGGGCCGGCGATGGTCCAGGCCCGCACGCGCGGCGGCGGCTTCCAGGGGAAAGCTCATCTGGATGTCGGCCGCGCTGAAGGCATCGCCCGCGAACCAGGGGGACTTGGCGAGTTCGGCTTCCAGGAAGTCGAGGTGGGTCTTGAGGTTGGGGCGGATGAAGGCGGCGTTGACCTTGGCGGAGATGGCCTTGGCCACGGGGCGCACGATCAGCGGGGCTTTTTCCACCTGGTCGAACACCAGCTTCATGAGCAGCGGCGACATGAGCGAGCCTTCGGCGTAGTGCAGCCAGTAGCGCCAGCGCTGGCGCTCGGGCGTGCCGAGGGCGGGTGCCAGTCTGCCTTCGCCGTGGCGTTCCACCAGGGTTTCGATGATGTTGCCTGATTCGGCCAGCACCAGGTCTCCGTCCACCACCACGGGCGATTTGCCCAGCGGATGCACCTGGCGCAACGCGGGCGGGGCCAGCATGGTTTTCTTATGGCGCTCGTAGAACTCGATGCGGTAGGGCAGGCCCAGTTCTTCCAGCAGCCACAGCACGCGTTGCGAGCGGGAGTGGTTGAGGTGGTGGACGACGATCATCGGGGGACAGCCTTTCAGGGCATGAAGTCGCGCAGCGCGCGGGTGGTGGCGTCGGGTGCCTCTTCGGGGATGAAGTGGCCGGCTTCCATCGCCTGGCCGCTCACACGGGCAGCGCACTGGGCCTGCCACAGGGCGAGCGGGTCGAACAGCTTGTGCACCACGCCTTTGGCACCCCACAGCACCAGGGTGTCGCAGGCGATCCTGTCGCCACGCGCACGGCTCTCGCGGTCGTGTTCCAGGTCGATACCGGCGCTGGCGCGGTAGTCTTCGCAGGCGCTGTGTATGGCCTCGGGGCGGCAGAAGCAGCGTTCGTATTCGGTCAGCGCGCCGGGCTCGATGTGCGCCAGGCCGGCCGCGCCCCAGCCACCCAGCTTGGCGTGCAGGTAGGCGCGCGCATCGCCGCCGATCATGGTCTCGGGCAGCGGCGCGGGCTGTATCAGGTGGAACCAGTGGTAGTAGGCCCGCGCGAAGGCCATGTCGGTGGCGTCGTACATGTCCAGCGTGGGCGCGATGTCGATGACACACAGCTTGCGCACGCGCGTGGGGTGGTCCAGCGCCAGGCGGTGGGCCACGCGGCCGCCGCGGTCGTGACCGCACAGGAAGAAGTGCTCCACGCCCAGCGCGTCCATCAGCGCCACCACGTCCTGCGCCATGGCGCGTTTGCTGGCCTGGGCGTGGTGCGGCTCATCGGGCGGTGCTGGTGAATCGCCGTAGCCGCGCAGGTCGGGCATCACCAGGCGGTAGCGGGGCGCCAGTTGCTGCGCCACGCGGCGCCACAACACGTGCGTCTGCGGAAAGCCATGCAGCAGCACCAGCGCGGGCCTGCCGTCAGCTGGCCCGTCGCTCACGCGGGCGACGAGCGTGGTGCCGTTGACGGCGAAGGTGCGCAGGGTGAAGCCGGTCCAGTCCATGTTTGCCTTTCAGCGGTAGCGTGCTGCCGTGATGAACTGGCTGAAGGATTCGCACCAGACGATCACGGCCACGTGCTGTGCCGGGTCCACATGGGGCGGCAGGGGCACGATGAAGTTGTCGAAGGTCTTCACGTCGCCCACGCGCACCATGCGCGGCTTGAGGCGGGCGAAGTCGGCTTCGGTTTCGACGAACTCGGGCGACAGGTAGAGCTTGTAGTCCGGCCCGGGGGCGAGCCGCCCGGCCAGCGTGATGCGGTCGGTGCCGATGAAGACCTGGCCCTCACCCCAGTGCAGCGGGTCGCTGTCCTTGAGGTCGCGTCGGAACGTACCCTGGAAGCGGGCGCTGGCCGCAGCGGCCTGCACATCCGCCGCTGGCGGGCCTTCGGGAGCGATCAGCAGGGGCAACGTGTAGATGCCACCCGCGAAACCGGCGGCCAGGGCCAGGCCGTGCGAGGCGGTCAGCAACAGGGTGCGTCGACGTGTCATGGTTGGGGGCCCGGTGGCGCGAAGAGGCGTTCATGGTAGGCCAGTTTTCGAGGGGAGCGCTCAGAAGCGCCCGCCGCGCACGAAACGGGCGATGCCCTGAACCATCTCGGCCTCCTGGCCGTTGAAGCCATGGGGCGAGCGGCCCTCGCAGGCGTCCAGCCCAGGCGTGCGGGCCAGGCCCGGGCCGCCAGTGAGCGTGGCCACCTGCTGGCGCTCGCTGTTCAAGCGCGCCGCCACCTGCGGCATGAGGGCAGGCGGCGAGCGCACGCAGCCATCGTCCGCATGGCCCAGCAGCAGCACGGGCATGCGCAGGCGCTCCAGCGGGGCGTCAAACACCGACTGCGCGACCCAGGCCTTGCGCGCGCCGGCCTGGCCCGCCATCACGGCGGAGGTGAGCACCACGCCATCAGGCGCGGCAGCGCCGACCAGGCGGGCGGCCGCGTTGGCCGCCGAGATCGCGCCCCGGCTGGTGCCCACAACCCACACCGCGCCGTCCGTGCGGCGGCGCAGCTCGGTCACCACCTGGCCGATGTCCCGCGCGTGCGCCTCGGCCACGCGAAATCCCCCCAGGCCGTCTTCGCCATGGTGGTCCGACGGCGCGTCCACCACGGCGGTGCCCAGGCCCTCGGCCTGAAACAGGCCCACCGACCGGACCAGTGAATTGCCCTGCAGCTGGCGTGCGCAGCCGTCCGGTCCCAGGGCCACGTGGCCGCTGCCGCCGGCCAGCAGCACCAGCGTCACTCGCGGGGTGGCGTCGGCGCGAGGCGGCACCCAGGCCACGCGGGTCTGCGTGTTGTCGCGGGTCGGCAGGCTCAGCACCTCGCCGCATCCCTGCGCCCAGGCCGTGGCGCTGCAGAACCCCAGCAGCAGGGCCATCCAGGCAGGTCGCTTGCATGTCATGCGCACATCCTCGCGCAGTCGGGCCGGGATGTACAGCCTGCCCCGAACAAGGACGGGAACTCTGCCCGTCCAGCCTGATCCAGCACCCACACCCAGTTGAACCGAAAGGCCTGCGATGAAATGTCCCGTCTGCCCAGACACGACCCTGCTGATGTCCGACCGCAAGGGCGTGGAGATCGACTATTGCCCGACGTGCCGGGGCGTCTGGCTCGACCGGGGTGAACTCGACAAGCTGATACAGCTCGGCGCCGGGCATGAAGCCACGCCTACCTCGCGTTCGGCCGCCCCACCACAGCACCGGCCCGATTTCCAGGATTCGGACTTTGGCAAGTACCGTGGCGGCCAGGGTTATCGCCGCAAGTCCTGGCTCAGCGAGATCTTCGACTGACCCACGCCACGCGCGATGCGTGCCGCGATGCGTGCCGCCACCTTGGCCGTGAGGCCATCGCGGTCGAAGGCCGGGTTGAGCTCGGCAATGTCGGCCGCCACGAGCTTGCCAGAGGCCAGCACCACGTCCATCAGCGCCTGCACGTGCGCCAGTGGCACGCCCAGGGCCGCCGGGGCCGACACACCGGGTGCCTGCCCGCCGGGCAGCACGTCCAGGCAGACGGTGAGGTAGACCGCCTCGCAGGCCTGCAGGTCGCGCAGCAGCGCCGCGCGGGCGCGGTCCACGGCGGCGTCCGTCTGCAGCGCGTCGTCGAGCACATGGCGCACGCCCAGCGTGTCGGCGCGCTCGAACAGGGCCTGGGTGTTGGCGTAGCGGCTGATGCCCAGCACGTGGTAGTCGAACGGGCGGCCGCTGGCCTGGCAGCACTCGGCGATCTGGCGGAACGGCGTGCCGGAATTGCCTTGCGCGGCCTGTCTCAGGTCGAAGTGGGCGTCGAAGTTGACGACCAGGACGCGCCGCAGCCCGGGCCGTGCGCGGATGATGCCCTGGAAAGTGCCCCAGGCCACCTCATGGCCGCCGCCCAGCACCAGCGGCAGGCAACCCTGGCGCAGCGCGGTGGCCGCGCGGTCGGCCAGCGCGTCCTGCGCGGCCTCCAGCTCGCCGCCCGCGCAGGCCACGTCGCCCGCATCCCACACGGCAGGCTCGCCCAGCACGGGCAGGCTGGCCAGCGCGCCGCGCAGGGCACGCGGGCCGTCGGCCGCGCCCAGGCGGCCCGCGTTGCGGCGCACGCCCTCGTCCACCGCGAAACCCATCAGCGCCACGCCGCCCCTGGACGTCGCGTCGAAGGACTGCACGTGCTGGTGCCAGCGGGTGGTGACGCCCTGCTCTTCGGCGTCGATGCGGCCTTGCCAGGCAAAAGTGTTCATGCGTGCTCCTGCCCTGCCACCACCACACGGGTGCAAGGGTTGTGGCCGAACCAGTAGGTCAGTTCGTTGGGGTGTTCGAGGTCCCACACCGCGAAGTCCGCGCGCTGTCCCGTCGCCAGCGTGCCCCGGTCGCTCAGGCCCAGCGCGCGCGCGGCATGCACGGTGATGCCGCGCACGGCCTCCAGCGGCGTGAGGCGGAAGAAACTGCAGGCCATGTGCGCCATCAGCGGCAGCGACAGGCCTGGCGAGGTCCCGGGGTTGTGGTCGGTGGAGACGGCCAGGGGCACGCCGGCCTCGCGCAGCGCGGCGATGGGGGGCAGCTTGGTCTCGCGCAGCATGTAGAAGGCGCCGGGCAGCAGCACGGCCACGGTGCCGGCGGACTTCATCGCGGCGATGCCGTCCGCGCCCAGGTGTTCGAGGTGGTCGCACGACAGCGCGCCGAAGGACGCGGCCAGTGCGGCTCCGCCCTGATCGGACAGCTGCTCGGCATGCAGCTTGACAGGCAAGCCCAGGGCCCGCGCGGCCTCGAACACGCGGCGCGTCTGCGCGAGCGTGAACCCTATCGTTTCGCAGAAGGCATCGACCGCATCCACCAGGCCCTGCGCGTGCAGCTGCGGCAGCCAGCCGCAGACCGCCGCGATGTAGTCGTCGGCACGGCCCTCGAACTCGGGCGGCAGCGCGTGGGCGCCGAGGAAGGTGGTTCGAACGGTGAGCGGCAGTTCGACGCCAAGGCGGCGGGCGACGCGCAGGCAGCGCGCCTCCGACTCCAGCGACAGGCCGTAACCCGACTTGATTTCCAGCGTGGTCACGCCCTGGGCCGCCAAGGCCCTCGCGCGCCGCGCGGCCAGCTGGAACAGACCGTCTTCGCTGGCGGCACGGGTGGCGCTCACGGTGGAGCGTATGCCGCCACCCGCGCGCGCGATCTGCTCATAGCTCGCGCCGTTGAGGCGCATCTCGGCCTCGTCGGCGCGGCGACCGCCGTAGACCAGGTGGGTGTGGCAATCGACCAGGCCGGGCGTGACAAGCGCGCCGCCGAGGTCGTGCTCGTGGGCCGGCCGCAGATGCGCGGGCAGTCCGGCCTGCGGGCCGGCCCAGGCGATGCGATCGCCCTCGGTGACGAGGGCGCCCTGGTCGATCAGGCCCCAGCCCTCGCCGGTCAATGTGGCCAGGCGGGCGTTGCGCCACAGGCGGGTGGAAGTGTTCATGGGGTCGGATCCTCGTGGAAGAACCACCAGCCAGCCAAGGTGGTGGGCTGGTGAGGCTGGAAAGCCCAACGCCCGCTCGCGTTGTCGGTGAACAGCACGGTGTGCGCGGCCAGCTCGCGGGATTCGGCCCCCGAATGCCAGGTGCCGCCCACGCGGGTGAACAGGCCGGCGCGGGCGCCGGGTGGCGGCAGCCAGGGGCCCGACACGGGCAGCAACACACCGCGGCCGCCGCGCGCCATGAGGTTGACATCGCGCACCGGACCGTCGAGCAGGCGACAGGCGGGCGCGTCGGCGCCGTCGAACGTCAGGGGCCCGTCGCCGGGACGCACGGTGCACGGGCCGGCGGGAAGTTCCAGCACCACGCCAACGCCGTCGAGCACGGCAAAACCGCGTGTGACGCCGGGGTAGGCCGAGAACGAGCCATCCTGCGCGATGTCGGCCATGCTCAGCCGCAGGCGCCAGCCCTCGGACGCGGGCCAGGCCAGCAGCTCGCGCGTGATCCCGCCTCCATTGCGCCAAGGCACGGGGGCGACGTCGGACGCGCGCACCAGCCGCATGGGTCTCAGTGCTCCCAGAGCGCGGCCAGCGCGTCGGCATTGCCGTCGGCCGCGTGGCCTTGCAGCACCAGCTGCCGGGCGGTCTCGATGTCGGGCGCGAACAGGCGGTCACGGTCGTAGTGGGCGACCCGGGCGCGCAGCGTCTCGTGGGCCTTGCGCAGGCGCGGCGAGGTCGCCAGCGGACGGTGGAAATCCACGCCCTGCGCGGCGGCCAGCCACTCGATGCCGAGGATGGTGGCGGTGTTGTCGGCCATCTCGGCCAGGCGGCGCCCGGCGTAGGTGGCCATGCTCACATGGTCTTCCTGGTTGGCGCTGGTGGGCAGGCTGTCCACGCTGGCCGGGTGGGCGTGCGACTTGTTCTCGGACGCCAGCGCGGCGGCGGTGACGTGCGCGATCATGAAGCCGCTGTTGAGCCCGGGGTTGTCCACCAGGAAGGGCGGCAGGCCCGACAGCGTGCTGTCGATCAGCAGCGCGATGCGGCGCTCGGACAACGCGCCGATCTCGCTGATGGCCAGCGCCAGCGTGTCGGCCGCGAAGGCCACCGGCTCGGCGTGGAAGTTG
>CAMLQP010000012.1 GCA_946482115.1 uncultured Comamonadaceae bacterium | reverse complement strand
GCATCTTCGCCGTGGGCGACATCAACACCTACCCGGGCAAGAAGAAGCTGATCCTCTCCGGCTTCCATGAATGCGCGCTGGCCGCCTTCGGCGCCGTGCCCTTCATCTTCCCCGAGAAGAAAGTGTTCCTGCAGTACACCACCACCAGCCCCAAGCTGCACAAGGTGCTGGGCGTCGAAACGCCCGTCTTCGACTGACCCGTCAGGCCAGGCGGAAGATCGACACCCCGTCCACCAGGGCCTGCGCCTGATCGCGCAGGCTCTGTGACGCGGCGGCGCCTTCCTCCACCAGCGCGGCGTTCTGCTGCGTCGACTGGTCGATCTGCGCGATCGCCTCGCTGATCTGCGTGATGCCCCGCGACTGCTCGCCCATCGCGCCCGCGATCTGCTCCATCAGCCCGGCCACCTCGCCAATGGCGGCCGCCACCTGCCCCACGGTGCTGCCGGTCCGGTCCACCTGGGCCACGCCCTCGCTCACCTCGTCCACGCTGGTCTGGATCAGCACCTTGATCTCGCGCGCCGCCTCGGCCGAACGGCCGGCCAGGTTGCGCACCTCGGACGCCACCACCGCAAAGCCGCGCCCCTGCTCGCCCGCGCGCGCGGCCTCCACCGCCGCGTTGAGCGCCAGGATGTTGGTCTGGAAGGCGATGCTGTCGATCAGGCCGGTGATGTCGGCGATCTTGCGCGACGAGGCCTCGATGCGGCGCATGGTCTGCACGGTCTCCGTCATGGCGGCGCCGCCCTCCTCGGCCACCTGGCGCGCATGGCGCGAGCGCTCGCTGGCGCGGGTCACCTGCTCGGCGCTCTCGCGCACCGATTCGGTCAGCTCCTGGATGCCCGCTGCCGTCTCCTGCAGGCCGCTGGCCTGCGACTCGGTGCGGGCGGACAAGTCGATGTTGCCGGTGGCGATCTGCCCGCCGGCGGCGGCCACCGCCTCGGCCGACTGCCGCACGCCGCCCACCAGCCGGTGCAGGCTGGTGCTCATGCGGCCCAGGTTGTCCTGCAGGGTGCGCACCTCGGTGTAGGCGCTGTCCGCCGTCACCGAACGGGTCAGATCGCCCGCTGCCACCGCCTCGGCCACCGTGCCGGCCGCCACCAGCCCTGCGACCACGCGGCCGATGATGCGCCAGCACAGCGCCATCACGCCCAGGGCCACCAGCACCAGGGCCGCGATGATCCAGGTGCGGGTCTGCCGCGTGACCTCACCGCCCTGGCCGCGCACCGTCTCGGCATAGGCCTCCAGCGCCTCGCTGGGCTCGGAAAGCGCCTCTTCCAGCACCTCGAAGGCGTCGGTAAACCCGGCCATGCCGGCCTTGGCGCGCTCCAGGTCGGTCCCCATCAGGCGCACCAGGTCGGCCCCGGATTTGGCGTAGGCCTGGGCCTTGGGCACCACGGTGGACACCTGCTGGCGGATCTCGGGCGGCAGGTCGATGGCCTGCAGCGTGGTGAGGTACTTGTTGAAGTCGGCCGCGTTCCCGTCGAGGTCCTTGGCGGCGGCGGCCAGGCCGTCCCTGTCGCCGGCCTGGGCCGACACCAGCGCCTGCAGCACGCTGGAGCGTATGGCGTCGTGCATCATGTCGGCCAGCGCCGCGTTCTGCATCGCGTCGCCCATAGCCGTGGCAGTGTCCAGCTGCCGCGACATGCGGTCGGCGGCCAGCAGGCCCACCCCGCCCACCACCACCGTCCCGATGCAGGACATCACGCCCAGGATGAGCAACGCTTGTTTCAGGCTTGTTCTCATGCAGCTACCCCGAAGTTGAGACTGGATCCGCACACCCGATTTCCCCGGAGCCAGTGTAGGTGAGCCACCACCATCCGGCCAGCGGTAGAATCCGCAACGCAGCCCGCAAGGGATGCAAACGCTAGGGGTGTTGCGGCCGCAAGCCGCGACTGAGAGAGTCCCTTCGAACCTGATTGAGGTAATCCTCGCGCAGGGAAGCAGCCCCTCAAGGGCCACCGCCGCCTTCTTTCTCACACGGTGAACCCTGGGGCCCAGCCCACCTGCCTCACGTATTGCATGGAGCAAACGGATGGCACAGACATCTACCCACACCGCCGGGCCGGGCAACGATGCCCTGACCCCCATCACCAACGACCGCCGCGTGTTCGGCACGCTGGACCACGCCTCGCTGTGGTTCAGCCTGGGCGTGGGCCTGCTGGTCATGCAGGTCGGCGCCTACCTCATGCCCGCGCTGGGCACGAAAGAGGCCCTGCTCGCCATCGTGGCGGGTTCGGTCCTGGGCGCCTTCCTGCTGGGCTGCGTGGCCAAGCTGGGCTGCGACAGCGGCCTGGCCAGCGCGGGGCTGATGCACGCGGTCTACGGCCGCCAGTTCGCGCGGCTGCCCATCGTCCTCAACATCGTGCAGCTGATCGGCTGGGGCAGCTTCGAGCTGGTGGTGATGCGCGACGCCACCGTCGCCATCGCGCGTGAATCGGGCGCGCTGGCCGGCAGCGGCTGGCCTTATGCGGCGGCCGTCTTCTGGGGCGCCATCGTGGCGCTGATGATCAGCGGTTCCATGGTCACGCTGGTGCGCCGGCTGATCGCGCGCTTCGCGCTGCCGCTGGTGGTGCTGTCGCTGCTGTGGCTGAGCTGGCAGTTCCTGTCCATGGCCTTCGCCCAGGGCTGGGACGCGATCTGGAACCGCCCGGGCAGCGGCGGCATGGGCGTGCTGCCCGCGCTCGATCTCGTGATCGCCATGCCGATCTCGTGGCTGCCGCTGGTGGCCGACTACGCGCGCCATGGCCGCAACGGCCGCTCGGCCCTGCGCGGCACCTGGCTGGGCTACGCGCTGGCCAACATGTGGTGCTACGGCCTGGGCGTGCTGGTGGCGCTGACGCTGCCGAGCAAGGACCTGGTGACCGCGCTGCTGCTGGCCCAGGGTGGCCTGATCGCGCTGTCGCTGATCCTGATCGACGAGGTGGACAACGCCTACGGCGACTCGTACTCGGGCGCCGTGTCCGCGCACAGCCTGGCGCCGCGCTGGAGCATCCGCCGCTGGGGCCTGGTGATGGTGGTGGTGTGCACCGCCTGCGCCATGGTGCTGCCCATGCACGCGCTGGAGCCCTTCCTGCTGCTGCTGAGCTCGGTGTTCGTGCCCATGTTCGGCGTCATCCTGGGCCGGCTGGCCTTCGGCGCGCCCACGGCGCAGCTGCTGGCCGAGGCCAGGTCCGTCAACGTGCTGCCGGTGGCGCTGTGGATCGCGGGCATCGCCGTGTACCACGGCTGCCGGCTCTACGCGCCCGCGCTGGGTGCCGCCCTGCCGGCGCTGGCCTTCACCTTCGTGCTGGCCTACGCCACCCGGCCCAAGGCGGGCCTGGGCGGCCTCAGCGCGGCAGGCAACGCATGACCTGCGGGGCGTGAGCGTGGTTCAGCGGCCCGTGCCCCTGGCCCGTGCGCACCGGCGCACCGGCCGCGATCGCGCCCAGGATGTAGGCGCGGGCCGACTCCACCGCCTGCGGCAGCGCCTGGCCCAGCGCCAGATGCGCCGCGATGGCCGAGGACAGCGTGCAGCCCGTGCCGTGCACGTTGTGGCTGTGGATGCGCGCCGCGCTGAAGCGCTGCCAGGGCTGATCGGCGCGGGCCAGCACGTCCACCACCTCGTCGCCCGGCAGGTGGCCGCCCTTGACCAGCACGGCCTTCGCGCCCAGGTTGAGCAGGTCGCGCGCGGCGGCGTCCAGCTCGCTCGCCCGCGTAAGCGGGCGGCCCAGCAGCAGCGCGGCCTCGTCCAGGTTGGGCGTGATGACGGCGGCGCGCGGGAACAGCTCGCGCACCAGCACCGCCACCGTGGCCTCGGCAATCAGCCGGTCGCCGCTGGTGGCCACCATCACCGGGTCCAGCACCACGCGCTCCAGCTGGTAGTGGTCGATGGCCCAGGCCACCACCTCCACGATCTCGGGCGCGTGCAGCATGCCGATCTTCACCGCGTCGACGCCGATGTCTTCCACCACCGCCTGAATCTGGGCCTTGAGGAATTCGGGCGGTACGGCGTGGATGCCCGTCACGCCCTGGGTGTTCTGCGCCGTCAGCGCCGTGATGGCCGTCATGCCGAAGCAGCCCAGCGCGCTGAAGGTTTTCAGGTCGGCCTGGATGCCCGCGCCGCCGCCGCTGTCGGAGCCGGCGATGGACAGGACGCGCGCGTAGCGCAAAGGCATGGAAGCGGTGTCGGGTGTGTGGGCCATCGCAAAATTATCGGCGAACCGATGAAGGGAACCCCTGGATGAAGGCCGTGGTACTCGGCGCCGGCCTGCTGGGCCGGCTGATGGCCTGGCGCCTGGCACGCGCCGGCTGGCGGGTGGAGGTGTACGAGGCCCAGGGCCCCGACGCCCAGGGCGCGGCCGCCCGCGTGGCCGCCGCCATGCTGGCGCCGCTGGCCGAATCCGCCATCACCGAGCCACCCGTGGTGCGCATGGGCCAGCACGCGCTGGCGCGCTGGCCACAGTGGCTGGCCGAACTCTCGCGCCCGGTGTTCTTCCAGCGCGAAGGCACGCTGGTGCTGTGGCACCGGCAGGACGCCGGCGAAGCCACCCGCCTGAAACGCGTGTGGCAGCAGCACACCGACACGATAGAAGGCCTGCCGGCCGCGCAGACGCTGGACGCCGCCGGCATCGCCGCGCTGGAGCCCTCGCTGGGGCAGCGCTTCACCCAGGGCCTGCTGCTGCCCGACGAAGGCCAGCTGGACAACCGCGCGCTGCTGGATGCGCTGCGGCTGGAGCTGGACGACCTGGGCGTGACCATCCACTGGAACCACCCGGCAGAACCCGATGCGCAACACGCCGACTGGGTGCTGGACTGCCGCGGCCTGGGCGCGCGCACCGCGTGGAGCGGCCTGCGCGGCGTGCGCGGCGAGGTGCTGCGCCTGCACGCGCCCGAGGTGTCCCTGAGCCGCCCCACCCGGCTGCTGCACCCGCGCTACCCCTTGTATATAGCGCCCAAGCCCGGCCACGTGTTCGTGGTGGGCGCCACCGAAATCGAGGCCGAGGATTTCTCGCCCGCCAGCGTGCGCAGCACCCTGGAGCTGCTGAGCGCCGCCTACAGCGTGCACAGCGGTTTTGCCGAGGCCCGCATCCTCGAAATCGCCACCCAGTGCCGCCCCGCGCTGCCCGACAACCTGCCCGCCATCCGCGCCGACGGCCCGGGCCGGCTGTCGATCAACGGCCTGTACCGCCACGGCTTCCTGGTGGCGCCGGCCGTGGTCGATGCCGCGCTGGCCCTGATCGAGCGCGACGACCCCGCGCCCGCCCGCCAGTGGCAGCTGCTAACCTGATGCCCGACATGCAAGTGACCATCAACCACCAGCCCCACACCCTGCCCGACGGCGCCACCGTGGCCGACGCCGTGGCCGCGCTCAACCCGCCGCCGCCCTTCGCCGTGGCGCTCAACCTGAACTTCGTGCCGCGCACCACCTACGCCAGCCGCCCGCTGGCCGACGGCGACACCCTCGAAATCATCGCCCCCGTGACCGGAGGCTGAACCATGACCACCGCCGACGACCTCATCCTCTATGGCCAGCGCTTCAGCGGCCGGCTGCTGCTGGGCACCTCGCGCTACCCCTCGCCCCAGGTGCTGGGCGACGCCGTGAAAGCCTCGCAGCCCTGCATGCTGACCGCCTCGCTGCGCCGCCAGCAAAGCAGCGCCGCCGACGGCCCCAACCGCTTCTGGCAGCAGCTGCGCGACCTGGCCGTGCCCGTGCTGCCCAACACCGCCGGCTGCCACAGCATCCAGGAAGCCATCACCACCGCGCAGATGGCGCGCGAGGTGTTCGACACCCCCTGGATCAAGCTCGAACTGATCGGCGACGACCACAACCTGCAGCCCGACACCCTGAACCTGGTGCAGGCCGCCGAGCGGCTGATCAAGGACGGATTTCAGGTGCTGCCCTACACCACCGACGACCTGGTGCTGTGCCGCCGCCTGGTGGACGTGGGCTGCCAGGCCGTCATGCCCTGGGCCGCGCCCATCGGCACCGGCAAAGGCCCCATCAACCCCTGGGCGCTGCGCACCCTGCGCGAGCGGCTGGACGTGCCCCTGATCGTGGACGCCGGCCTGGGCCTGCCCTCGCACGCCTGCCAGGTGATGGAATGGGGCTTCGACGCCGTGCTGCTCAACACCGCCGTGGCCCTGGCCCAGGACCCCGTGGCCATGGCCGCCGCCTTCGCCGGCGCCGTGCGCGCCGGGCGCACCGCCTTCCTGGCCGGCGCCATGGCCGAACAGCAGAGCGCCCAGCCCAGCACCCCCGTCATCGGCACCCCTTTCTGGCACCAGGCATGACCACACCCCTCGCATCCACCCTCGTCGCCGCCCACCTGGGCCGCTTCGGCCCCGCCACGCCCCAGGCCCCCGTCACCCTGCGCGGCCAGCAGCCGGTGTACGCCGCCGCCAAGACCGCCTGCACCGAACTCGGCTTCATCGAACCCGACGCCGAAGCCCTGGCCCAGGCCTGGCAGCGCCAGACCGATCGCACCGGCCACTTCGACCCCGCCGCCTGGCCCACCGAGCCCGAAGATTTCAGCCTAGCCCCCTGGCCGCGCGCCAACGCCTTCGCCCCCTGCCCCAAGGCCCTGGGCCTTTACGCCGTGCTGCCCGACGCCCAGTGGGTGGGCCGCATGGCCCGCGCCGGCGTGCCCACGGTGCAACTGCGCTTCAAGCACCCCGACGGCGACACCGTGGCCCGCGAAGTGCGCGCCGCCGTCCAGGCCGTGCAAGGCACCGGCGCCCTGCTCTTCATCAACGACCACTGGCAGGCCGCCATTGCCGCCGGCGCCTACGGCGTCCACCTGGGCCAGGAAGACCTGGACACCGCCGACCTGGACGCCATCCGCGCAGCCGGCCTGCGCCTGGGCCTCAGCACCCACGGCTACGCCGAAATGCTGCGCGTGGACGCCGTGAGCCCCAGCTACATCGCCATGGGCGCCGTCTACCCCACCACCCTCAAGGCCATGCCCACCGCGCCCCAGGGCCCCGCCCGCCTGGCCGCCTACGCCCGCCTCATGCGCCACCACAGCCTCGTCGCCATCGGCGGCATCGACGCCGCGCGCATGCCCGAAGTGCTCGCCAGCGGCGTCGGCTCGGTGGCCGTGGTGCGCGCCCTCGTGGCCGCGCCAGACCCCGAAGCCGAAGCCCGACAACTCATGGCCACCATCGCCCAACACGCACGCCCCGACTTTTTTGCAGAAAGTTGAGCCCCCTGGCGAAAGGGGTCAAAACCACGCTATAATTTGAGGCTTGTTCCCCGATAGCTCAGTCGGTAGAGCGCCGGACTGTTAATCCGTAGGTCCCTGGTTCGAGCCCAGGTCGGGGAGCCACAAAAAAAGTGGCTATAAATCAACAACTTATAGCTCGCAGAGAACCCGCCTAGTGCGGGTTTTTTGTTGCCCGGATTTTTCGATGTAACGGCGGATGTAAGAGGTTTTCGAGCATCTTGACAGTTCTTGCCACTACCGAAACCGGCAGCATTGGCAACTCACTCGAGGGCGCGTGGCTGTCACCCAACGAAGAAGAAAAGCGGGTGGAACAGATAGCCATGGCCCTGCGTAAAGCCCTACGCCAGGAACTACTGGGGGTCCTGACGCAGGCGGTGGGACCATTGCCCGCCGCGATGGGCCTGGCAGGTTTGTCGCTAACCGCCGCAGCCGCCTACCGCGAGAATGTGCGGGCGCATGGCAGCCTGAGCGCCACGACGGCCGTGACGATGCTGCTCACCTGCGCGCTCGGCGTGCTGGCGGGAGCCGGTCAGCCTCTTCTGGCGATCGCGACGGCCGTCATCGCCGCTGTACTCCTTGACCTCAAGCCCACTCTTCACCGGTGGCTGCGCCTGGTGGAACAGCGCGAATTGAGTGCCGCGTTGCAAATGCTCGTACTCACCGCGGTCATCCTCCCGATGCTGCCGGACCGCGGCTTTGGCCCGTACGAGGCACTCAATCCGTACCGCCTCTGGTGGGCAGTGGTTTTGATCGCCGGTCTTTCGCTGTGTGGCCACCTGGCTATTCGATGGACGGGACCCAGCCGCGGCATCTTTTGGACCGGTTTGCTTGGCGGACTGGCTTCTTCGACGGCGGCGACCTTGGCGCTGGCACGCCGCTGCCGCAAGGACCCTGCCATCCTGCGGGCGGCCAGTTCCGGAATTCTGGCCGCCTCGGCAATGATGTTTCTGCGGATGACCGCGCTGGTTCTGCTTCTGCAACCTGCGCTCTGGAGCTCCATGGGCGCTGCGATGGTCGTTGGCGCGGCAACGCTTCTCGGCGCATCGTTCTTGCGGTTGCCGTCCGAGGCGCAATCCGAAGCGACAACACCAGCCACCGATGCGGGGGATGTCTTCGATCTGAGCACCGCGCTGGGCTTCGGCCTTCTTCTCGGCGTGCTGGCGCTGCTGACGCGGGCCGCGCAGCAATGGATGGGCGATGCGGGCTTGTATGCCCTGTCGCTGTTGTCCGGCCTGCTCGACGTCGATGCCATCCTGCTGACTGTGATGCACATGAACGGCCAGGGAGCCTTGCCCACCCAAGCCGCTACGATCGCTGCCGGATTAGCGGTGGTGGCCAACATGACCATGAAAACCCTTCTTTCCTGGCTCATCGGCGGAACGGCATTGGGATGGCGCGTGACCTTTGGCTTTGCGGCAGCGATGACCGCGGCCGCCCTCACTGCGTTCATGGTGTCCAAGGCCTGAAGCAGCACGCGAAAATCTGAAGATCGGATGCGCCAAGCGACCTCTTCTGCCGCGCATCGACGCATCATGACCATCCACACAAAAGGCTTCCCATGCTTACCTTGACCAGTCTGGGCGGAGCCGGCACCGTCACCGGCTCCAAGCACCTGCTCTCCCATGGTGACACCCACCTGCTGATCGACTGCGGCTTATTCCAGGGTTTGAAGAACTTGCGCGAGCTCAATTGGGAGCGACTCACCATCGACCCCCGCGACATCGATGCGGTTGTGCTCACCCATGCGCACCTTGACCATTCGGGCTACCTGCCCAAGCTGGTGCACGATGGCTTTTCCGGGAAGATCTATGCGACCCCGGCCACGCGCGACGTCGCTGAGCTGATCCTGCGCGACAGCGCGCACCTGCAGGAAAAGGATGCGGACTTCGCGAATCGGCATGGTTTCTCCAGGCACGCACCCGCACGGCCACTGTACGGGGTGCGCGAAGCCGAGCGTGCCATCGCGGCCTTTGCGCCTGTGCGACTGCACCACAGCGTCGCCATTCCCGGTGGCGCCACATTGCTCCTGCGCCGCGCTGGCCACATCCTGGGCGCAGCGACAGCACAGATCGACATCGGGGGCCAGCGCATCGTCTTCTCTGGCGATCTGGGACGCTACAACGATGCGGTGATGCACGACCCTGAGCCGGTGCCGCAGGCTGACTATGTCGTCATCGAATCGACCTATGGCAACCGCAGTCACGATGTCGCGGACCCGGTGGAGGCACTCGGACGCGTGATCGAATGCACCGTGCAGCGCGGTGGCACTGTGGTGATTCCGGCCTTCGCGGTCGGCCGGGCGCAGTCCCTGATCCACCACCTGTGGCTGCTGCGCCAGGCCGGCAGGCTGGCCAACGTGCCGTTGTACCTCGACAGTCCGATGGCGGGCAGCGCCACGCAGCTCCTGCATGAGCACGCGGGCGAGCACAAGCTCACCGCGCGCGACTACGAAGCTGCCTGCGCTGCGGTCACCTACGTCAAGGAGGTGGAGGAATCCAAGGCCTTGTCCGCCAATCGCTTCCCCAAGGTCATCATCTCGGCCAGCGGCATGGCCACCGGGGGGCGTGTGTTGCACCACATCGCCGCCTTCGCGGGCGACCACCGCAACACGCTGCTGTTTTCAGGCTTCCAGGCCGCCGGCACGCGCGGGCGCAAGCTATTGGAAGGCGCGCGGGAGGTAAAGATTCACGGCGAATGGATCAACGTGCGCGCCGATGTGGCGGAACTGCCCATGCTGTCCGCACATGCCGATGCTGGCGAGTTGCTGCGCTGGCTATCCGGTTTCCAGCGTGCTCCCAAGCGGGTGTTCATCGTCCACGGTGAGCCTGAGGCCTCGGAGGCCTTGCGAGAACGCATCCAGCGCGAACTGGGTTGGGATGCAACCGTGCCATTGCAGAACAGGAAGTACACACTGTGATGGGTCTGGAGAGCCGCAGGCCCGCCGTGCCGCCGGCTACTTCTTGAGTCCGAGCCGTCGCGCCAGCTTGTGCAGGTTGCTGGCATCCAATCCCAATGTGCGCGCTGCCGCAGCCCAGTTGTCCTGATGCAATGCCAGTGCCTCCCGGATCGCCTTACGCTGGCTGGCTTCCACGACTTCGTGCAGGGGGGCTACGGATCGCGACACACCGGGTGCACCGACAGCTTGGTCGACACCGGCCGCTACTGCGCCTTCGGCCATCTCCAGTGCATCGAGATCCAGCATGTCCGCCTCCAGCGTCACGATATCCTTGCGGTTGGCGCCCCGGCTCACCGCCTTCAGCGCCGCGCGACTGATCACATGCTCCAACTCGCGCACATTGCCCGGCCAGCGGTAGCGGCGCAAGGCCTCTTCGGCCGCAGCCGAAAGCCGCAGGCTGCGCAGACCCAGCCGTGCCCGGTTGAGTTCCAGAAAGCGCCCGGCCAACAGCAGCACGTCGTTGCCCCGCTCGCGCAGCGGCGGGATCGGAATCGGATACACCGACAGCCGGTGGTACAGGTCCGCACGAAACGATCCGTCGCGCACATGCTCGCGCAGACTTCGGTTGGTGGCCGCGATCACGCGCACGTTCACCCGCCGCGGCCGGTCGGCCCCAAGGCGCTGGATCTCGCCGTTCTGCAGCGTGCGCAGCAGCTTGGCCTGGATGGACAGTGGCAGCTCACCCACTTCGTCCAGGAACAGCGTGCCGCCCTCTGCCGCCTCGAAACGACCGGGCCGGTCGTTCACCGCGCCGGAAAATGCGCCGCGCGCATGGCCGAACAGTTCGCTCTCCGCCAATGATTCCGGCAAGGCAGCGCAGTTCACGTGCACCAGCGGCTTGGACGCACGCAGCGACAGCCGGTGCAGCCGGTGCGCGAACAGTTCCTTGCCCACACCCGTCTCCCCCAGCAACAGCACCGGCAGCTCGGAATCGGCCACCACCTGCAACTCGTGCAGCAGGTGCGTGATGGCTTCACTCTGGCCCAGTATCTCGCTGTCTTCGCGTTGCTCCGGCGCACCCGCAGGCAAGGCGCCGGCGGACAATCGCAGGCCGCGAATCTCCGATTCAAGACGGGTCACCCGCACCGCAGCCTCGACCGCGCAGGCAAGCTCGGCCATGTCACTCTGGGCCTGCGCGCCGAAGGCCCCGACCTCCAGCGCATCCAGCGTGATCACTCCCCAGCGCTCGCCCTCCACGTCCAGCGCCATGCCCATGCAGTCGTGCACCGCCATCGGCTCTCCCGCACGTTCGGCGATCAGACCATCGTAGGGATCGGGCAGCACGCTATCGTGGTGGAAACAGGTGACGCCGCGCCGTTGCAGGATGGCCGCCAGGCGCGGATGGTCCTTGACCGCGAAGCGCCGTCCCAGTGCGTCACTGGAAAGCCCGTCCACCGCCACCGGCCGTAGGTGCTCCTGCTCCAGCTTGAGCAAGGCGACAGCTCCGCATCCGAAATGCACGCGCAGGCTGCCCACCAGCCGCTGCAGACGTACCGCCACCGGCAGGTCAGCCACGAGGTCGGCCACGAGAAGGAGTTGGATGGCGGAAATGGTCATGGACACCCTGAATGGTAAATAAAACCCTGATAAAGCATGGTTTATAGCACCATTGTGTTTTCAACCTATTGATTTTTATGGGATTTCCTGTGGCATGCGACTCGCATTGGTGATAGCGCCGAACCGGCATCCGACCAAGGAAAGCAACATGAAACGCACCCTCAGCTCTAGCGCCATTGCCACTGCCATCTGCCTCCTGGGCGTTACCCTGTCCGTGCAGGCACAGCCTGCAGGTCACTCGATGCACAACGCAGCGGCATCCTCCGGAACCGCGACCGCGGCAGCCCAGCCTGCAGCGACCAAGCGCTACGACCTGCACACCAACATCGTCGACGGCAAGATGGTCTTTGTCGACGACAAGGGTCAAGTGAACCCCACGCTCTCGGCCAACGCGGGCGACACGATCGAGATCGTGCTGGAAAGCGGCGAAGGCGCCGAGCACGACCTGGTGATTCCCGAACTGAACGTCGCCTCGGCCAAGTTCAGCGCCGGCACCGGCAAGACCACATTGCGCTTCAAGGTGCCGCGCTCGGGCGCCTTCACCTACTACTGCTCGATTCCCGGCCACCGGCAGATCGGCATGGAGGGAAAACTCCAGGTGAGCGGGACTGCGGTTGCCGACGCGGGGACCGTGCCCGCCGCGAACACCGATTCGAGCCAGGCGGCACTCGCGCTCTACACCCCCGCCCCTGTGCCGCAGCGCGCGGCGGACCCGTCTGCCGTCAGCGTGGCGGCCAACCCAGCCGGGGTGCCGGCGGCCATCGGTACGCAGGCACCGAAGACGCTGAAGTACCGCATGGAGACGGTCGAGTTGCCCGGCAAGCTCGATGACGGCACCAGCTTCACCTACTGGACCTTCGACCGCCAGGTGCCAGGCCCGATGCTGCGCGCCCGCGTGGGCGACACGGTGGAGTTGACCCTGGCCAACGCCCGCGACAGCAAGATGATCCACTCGATCGACCTGCATGCCGTGACCGGCGGCCACGGCGGCGGCGAGCACACCCAGGTCGCCCCCGGCCAGGAGAAGGCCATCACGTTCAAGGCGCTCAACCCGGGTCTGTACGTGTACCACTGCGCGACGCCGCTGGTCCCGCAGCACATCGCGGCGGGCATGTACGGAATGATCCTGGTGGAGCCCGAAGGGGGCCTGGCCAAGGTAGACCGCGAGTACTACGTGATGCAGGGCGAGATGTACACGGGCCGGCCGCACGGCGCCAAGGTGCACCAGGAGGCCGATCTCGAGAAGATGGCCAACGAACTCCCCGACTACTACGTGTTCAATGGCGAGGTCGGCGCCTTGAGCAAGACCCACAAGCTGCAGGCGAAGGTGGGCGAGACGGTGCGCATCTACTTCGGCGTCGGAGGCCCCAACAAGATCTCGTCGTTCCACGTCATCGGCGAAATCTTCGACACCGTGTACAGCGAAGGCTCGTTCAGCGGCATCAAGCACGACGTGCAGACCACGCTCGTCGCCCCGGGCGGCGCGACCATCGTCGAAATCAAGGTCCAGCACCCGGGCAGCTATCTGCTGGTGGACCACGCGCTGTCGCGCGCCGGCAAAGGTGCGGTCGGTGTGCTCGAAGTCACCGGCGTGCCGGTACCCGGCGTCTACAAGGCCGGCCCCCTTTAACCCCCCGACGAAAAGGAGCCCACGATGGAACTCATTGACCAATCCCTGGGGCAGCTCGCGCGACGCATCTCCGGTGCCACGCGCGTGTTCGACGCCCATCACTTCGACTTCTGCTGCGGCGGCAACCAGTCGCTGCGCTCGGCCGCGGCGGCGGCTGGAGTGGATCCCGCTCCGATCGTGCTGGAGTTGCAGTCCCTGCAATGCCGCAGCGCGCAGGATGGCGAGCGCGACTGGGACCAGGCGACGTCCACCGAGTTGGTGGACCACATCCTGACCCGCTTCCACGCGGTACACCGCGAGCAGTTGCCCGAACTCATCCGCCTGGCGCGCAAGGTCGAGCAGGTGCATGGCGAGCGCACTGATTGTCCGGCTGGTCTGGCCGAACATCTCTCGGCCATGGCGCAGGAGCTGGAGAGCCACATGCGCAAGGAGGAAGACGTGCTGTTCCCCATGATCGCGCGCGGCCATGGCGCGATGGCCGGCGCCCCGATCACCGTCATGCGCATGGAACACGACGACCACGGCGTCGCGCTGCGCAGGATGGAAGAACTGACCGATGGCATCACCGCGCCGCGCGCGGCCTGCACCACCTGGCGTGCGCTCTACGCCGGCCTGCGGACCTTCCGCCAGGACCTGATGGCGCACATCCACACCGAAAACAACATCCTGTTCGAGCGCTTCGCGCCGGCAGCCGTGCATTGACCAAGGAGAAACCCATGGGCTCGTACAAGAAACTCTGGTTCACGCTGATCGGCGTGCTGATCGTCACCTTCTCGCTGCTGGGCTACTACGGCAGCGAGGTCTATCGGCAGGCGCCACCGATCCCGGCGCAGGTCACCACCCCGGATGGCAAGGTGCTGTTCGACCGCGAGGGCATCCTCGACGGCCAGACGGCCTGGCAGTCGGTGGGCGGCATGCAGCTCGGTTCGATCTGGGGCCACGGCGCCTACCAGGCGCCCGACTGGACGGCCGACTGGCTGCATCGCGAGCTGACCGCCTGGCTCGACCTGGCCGCGCAGCAGGTACACGGCAAGGCCTATGCGGCGCTCGATGGCCCCGCGCAGGCCGCGTTGCGCGAGCAGCTCAAGGCTGAATACCGCTCCAACCGCGTCGATGACGCGCAGGTGCTGAAACTCTCGGCGCACCGTGTCCAGGCCATCGCACAAACCGCTGCCTATTACGACCAGTTGTTCTCCGACGCGCCCGCGCTTCAGAAAAGCCGGGAGCACTTCGCCATGAAGGAGAACACGCTGCCCAGTGCCGAGCGGCGCCAGCAGATGACGCAGTTCTTCTTCTGGACCGCCTGGGCTGCAGCCACCGAGCGACCGGGGCAAAAGGTCACCTACACCAACAACTGGCCGCACGAGCCCCTGATCGGCAACCAGCCGAGCAGCGAGAACATCGTCTGGTCCATCGCCAGCATCGTGGTGCTGCTGGCCGGCGTGGGCTTTCTCGTCTGGGCGTGGGCGTTCCTGCGTAACCACGAAGAACCACTGCCGGCACCCGCTGCGCGCGACCCTTTGACCACCTTTGCGCTCACGCCATCGCAACGAGGCTTGGGCAAATACCTCTTCCTGGTGGTGGCGCTCTTCGTCTTCCAGGTCTTCATCGGCGGTTTCACCGCGCACTACACGGTCGAGGGACAGCAGTTCTATGGCATCGACGTCTCGCGGTGGTTCCCTTATTCGCTGACCCGCACCTGGCACATCCAGGCCGCGCTGTTCTGGATCGCCACCGGCTTCCTGGCCGCGGGCCTGTTCCTGGCACCGCTGATCAACGGCGGCAAGGATCCGAAGTTCCAGAAGCTCGGCGTGGATGTGCTGTTCTGGGCGCTGGTCGCCGTGGTCGTGGGCTCCTTCACCGGCAACTACCTGGCGATCGCGCAGGTGATGCCGCCCGAGTGGAACTTCTGGCTCGGCCATCAGGGCTATGAGTACGTCGACCTGGGGCGCCTGTGGCAGATCGGCAAGTACGTGGGCATCCTGCTGTGGCTGGTGCTGATGCTGCGCGGCGTGGTGCCGGCGCTCCTGAAGCCCGGGGGCGACAAGAACCTGCTGGCGTTGCTCACGGCCTCGGTGGGTGCCATCGGCCTGTTCTATGGCGCGGGCCTCTTCTACGGGGAGCGCACCCACCTCTCGGTGATGGAATACTGGCGCTGGTGGGTGGTGCACCTCTGGGTGGAAGGCTTCTTCGAGGTGTTCGCCACCACGGCGCTGGCCTTCATCTTTGCCACGCTCGGCCTGGTGTCTGCGCGTATGGCGACGGCAGCCAGCCTGGCCTCGGCCTCGCTCTTCATGCTGGGCGGCATTCCCGGCACCTTCCACCACATGTATTTCGCTGGCACCACCACCCCGGTGATGGCCGTCGGCGCCAGCTTCAGTGCGCTGGAGGTGGTGCCGCTGATCGTGCTGGGCCATGAGGCCTGGGAGAACTGGCGTCTGAAGGCACGCGCGCCCTGGATGGAAAACCTCAAGTGGCCGCTGATGTGCTTCGTCGCCGTGGCGTTCTGGAACATGCTGGGCGCCGGTGTCTTCGGCTTCATGATCAACCCGCCGATCTCGCTGTACTACATCCAGGGCCTGAACACCACGCCAGTGCACGCGCACGCCGCGCTCTTCGGGGTGTACGGCTTCCTGGCGCTGGGCTTCACGCTGCTGGTGCTGCGCTACCTGCGTCCGGACTACCAGTTCAGCGCACCGCTGATGAAGACCGCCTTCTGGGGTCTGAATGTCGGCCTGGTGCTGATGATTTTCACCAGCCTGCTGCCGATCGGGATCATCCAGTTTCACGCCAGCGTCAGCGAAGGCCTGTGGTACGCACGCAGCGAGGAATTCATGCAGCAGCCACTGCTGCAGAACCTGCGCTGGGTGCGCACCTTCGGCGACGTGGTATTCATCGGCGGCGCCATCGCGATGGCGCTGCAGGTGGTGTTGGGTCTGTGGGCCAAGGACGCCCCGCAGCAACAGCCTGGACAGCGCCTGGGTCAGGCACGGGTTTGAGGGTCCGGGCTGCGGTCGATCTGTGCCGCAGCCCGGCAAAAGAGTTCAATTCAACTGAAAGAGAACAATGAAGATGAGATACACCGTAGGAGCATTAATGGCCGCAATGCTGACCACACTGGCGGCCGGCCCCGTGCTGGCCGCCACGTGCGATGTGGAAATCGAAAGCAACGACGCCATGCAGTTCAACAAGAGCAGCATCGCGGTGCCAGCGAGTTGCAAGCAGTTCAACGTCAAGCTCAAGCACGTGGGCAAGCTTCCCAAGGTCGCCATGGGCCACAACTGGGTATTGAGCAAGGCGTCCGATGCACAGGGCGTGGCGGCCGACGGCATTCCCGCCGGGCTGGACAAGGCCTATGTGAAGCCCGGGGATGCACGGGTCATCGCGCACACCAAGGTCATCGGCGGCGGTGAAACCGACTCGGTCAGCTTCGACGTCTCCAAGCTCAAGGCTGGAGATAGCTATGCCTGGTTCTGCTCTTTCCCGGGCCACGCGTCCATCATGAAGGGCACGCTCACGCTGTCGAAGTAATCACGTTCATCACAGGCCCACGAGCCGCAGGAATCCCAGCGGGTCGTGGGTCCTGGCGATGGCGAACATCATCAGGAAGCACGTGAGGGCTGCGGCAAACGCCAGTGCCTTGCCCCTCAGGGTCCGCGCTCGCCGCAGCGCCATCGTGCCCAACACGATGTAGGCCACCAGCAGCATGAGCTTGGTCAGCAGCCACGGTGTGGCGAAGGGGTTGAGCTGCAAGGTCGCCAGCAGCAGCAAAGCGGCCGCGAGCAAGGCGGTATCGATCACCTGGCTCAGCCGACGGACGGGAGTCAACATGGGCATCTCAGCGCCCAACAGCACGCCCACGCCCCGGCCGGCAAAGAGGCCTCCGCTGAGCATCGCGAGCCCGACGTGCGCGGCCTTGATCAGGAGATAGTGATCGGCCAGTGCCATCCCCCTATTCCTCCTCACCACTGCAGGTAGAACATGGCCTTGGCCAGCAGCACGATGGCCAGCACATGGCAGAAGACACTCAGGTGCAGCCGGCGTGAACGCTGATCTCCCAGCACGCCCCGGCGGCGCCAGACCATGGCCGTGGCGAAATGCCCGAACACGCTCAGGGCCAACGCGATCTTGAGCGTGAGCAGCAGCCCGAAGCTGCTGGCCAGCGGCTGCGTCAGCGCTGCGCGGTGTTGCCAGGCCAGGCCGAGGCCAGCCGCATACAGTGTCAGCAGCACGCAGGGCATCACGGCGGTGGCGCGGTCGCCGATGGCGCGCTCGACCGCGCGCATCGTCTCCTGGGGCAAGTGCTTGCGCACACCCTCCAACATCACCACCTCGAAGAACACCGTGCCCACAAAGGCGATGGCAGCGAGCAGGTGTAGCACCAGCAGAACGCCGTAGCTCATGGGCAATTCCTCATGCCACCTGCCGGCGCTGTGGCTTCATCCGCTGGCCCGCTTTGGGCAGCAGGTTGATCAGCAGGTCGGTGCCGGGCAGCAAGTCGGCCAGCGAGAACCCATCCAGGTGCGCCATGAACTCCTGCAGCGCACCTCCGAGCACGCCAGCGAGCCGGCACTGGCCGGTCAGCACGCACTGATTGTCAGTGGAGAAGCACTCGACCAGGGCGAAGTCGGGCTCGATGCCGCGCACCACGGCGCCCAGGTTGATATCGCGCGGCGCATGGGCCAGGCGCATGCCACCACCCTTGCCACGCACGGTCTCGATCCAGCCCTGCAGACCGAGCTGGTGCGTCACCTTCATCAGGTGTGCTTCCGATATGGCGTAGGCTTGCGCCACCTCGGAGATGGTGCACAGGCGATCAGGCTGCTGCGCCACGTACATCAGCAGGCGCAGCGCGTAGTCGGTCATCGTGGTCAGGCGCATGGCGATGCCTTGTTCATTGGGGTGGGTTCGAGCGAACCGCGATCTTGTCGGGTCTGAGCACCGGCGCCGCATCGATGCGCGGGCGAATCAACATCGGAAAGAACCGCCACAGGTACAGTGCGAAGGCCAGCACCCAGGCGCTGGCGGAGGCGTGCAGTGCGGCCAGAGCAAGGCCGGTGGGCAGCAGCGCCAGCAGGCGCAGCGCCGCCGCCGCGATCACCAGCCCATAGCAGCACACGATCAGGCGGTCCGTGCGCAGCGGCCGCCCCAGGTGTCCCAGCGCCGTGCGCGTCACCATGCCGATGATCAGCACGGAAAACCCCGCCACGCCGATCACGTGCGCCGGCCAGGCAGCGCGCAGCACGGCGCCTGCGGCGTGCGCAGCCGCCACCAGCAACCCCGCGCCAAGCGCGGCGTAACCGACATAGAGAATCCACAGCAGCGGCACGCGCCATACGGCACCGGGTTTCCAGGCCAATACCTGGACCACGGCGATGACTCCCGCGACGGTCAGGAAAAGGGCTGTCGCCTCCGACCAGCCGAGCAGCCCGCTGCCGATGGCCAGGCCGCTCGCCGCCAGTTGCCAATGGCCGCTGTGCGTGTGCATCGGAATGCTCAAACCCGGCACCGCACGCATGGCAAAGAATGGGATCACCCGCCTGGCCACCAGCAGCGCGATCACTCCCATGCACAGCAGGCCTGTGTTGAAGTGCTGCATGAGCCGCACGTAGTCGCCCTGCCAGGCGGCGAGCAGGAACAAGGCATCGGCAACGCCCAAGGCGAGGACCAGCAGCGGCACACCGTAGTTGCGCTGGCTGCGCGTACCGTAGATGGCACGGCCCAACGCGATGGCGGCGCCCATGAAGAACACCAGTTCGCTCGCCACGGCCACCCAGAAGGAGGTAGTACCGGGTATGAGATAGGCGGCACGGGCCGTCACCCACAGTACGCTGAGCACGCCCAGCGCCTTTCCTTTGAGAGGATTGATGCCGGTCCAGTTCGCCCCTGCGGTGAGCAGGAAGCCCACCGCGATGGTGGCGATGAAGCCCCAGAGCATCTCGTGCGCATGCCAGATGACACCGGCCAACTGCCCGCGCAGCATGACGGGGGCGAACACCCACAGCGCCACCGACACGGCCGCCCAGAAGCAGCCGGCCAAGTACAACGGCCGGAAGCATAGTTCCAGAAATGCCGCCCATTGCGGCGCTGGGAGTTTCACCCTCCCCGGCTCCTGGATCTGCAGCAGCTCAGTCATGGCACGCAGTCTCAAGCCAGCGCCGTGGGCACGGCGTCCGGATCGCGGCTGATCTGGTAGCCCATCCACAGGCTTTGCGCGATGCGCTCGGCCATGGCGCAAGCCTGCCCGGCCATCGCCCGATTGGCCTGGGCGGCCGCGTTCTCCCTGAAGAGCTTCAGCCAGCGCTGGAACAGCTCTGCTGAAAGGCCGGGCAACACCGCATGCTTGGGCATGGGTGCGCCCGCGAACCGGCCGGTGCGCCTGAGGATGGCTGACCAGAAGTCCACCAATTTGGCCAGGTGGTGGTCCCAGTCGCCGATGTGTGCGTCGAAGATCGGGCCCAGCACCCCGTCCTGGCGGACCCGCGCATAGAACGTGTGCACGAGGGCAGCGACCTCGGCCTCGGTGCAAAGTTCGCTGCCGGGCATCCGGTCCTGCGCGGTTTGGGACGTCGTATCGCTCATAAGATTTAATTGCAATATATCTTATGATGCCTTCAAGCGGCCACCTCACCGCGCCCCTCTCTGATCTATATCAAACGCAAAGCGCCATGGCACTCAAACACGCTCAGCCCCTGGAGGTCATCGACTTGCACGCCACCGACGAGACGCGTGGTACGGCGGTCAGCAGCAGCTTGCTCAAGACCCCGCATCTGCAACTGATGCGGGTCGTGCTGGCAGCAGGGCATGCACTGCCGGAACACCACGTGCCTGGCGAGATCACGATTCAGTGCCTTTCGGGGGAGGCGGATGTCGTGACGCCCTCGCGCACGTGCCGACTGGCTTCAGGCACCTTGGTGATGCTGCCCGCCGCAGAGCCCCACCGCGTGCAGGCGCACCTCGACACCCTGCTGTTGGTGACGGTGCTTCATCCCTGATGGGGTCCGCACGGGCCATTCGAATAAACGATCCGGAAGGAAGTGAATATGAAGAAGAATGCAAGCAAGCGAATTGAAGGCACGAGTCCCGGGCGGCTGCGACCGTTGCTGCGAATCGCCGCCTTGGGATGCGCTGCGACGGCCTTGGCCGCTGAGGCCCATGTGAAATGGTTTGCGCCCTATATTGTGGGCGCGCCACCGCAACCCTTGAGCGCGACGCTCACGAACCAGTGGTTCTGGATTGGCATCGCACTGGTGCTGGTGTTCTTTCTGGCCACCCGGGCCATCGAGAAGATGTCCATCGGACAAAGCATCCTCGCCGGCATGGACAAGGTGATGAACCCACTGTGGCTGCGCCTGGACGATTTCGTTCGGGTGGTCATCGCGGCCTTCTTCGTCGCGATCTTCGCGGTCGGCGGGGTCTATCTGACGCCAGACTTGAAGACGCCGAACGAATGGGTGTCGTGGATGCAATTGCTGATCGCCGCCTTCGTCTTCTCGCGCCGGACGATGCCGCTGGCGGCCGCCGGCATCATTCTGCTGTGGGTGCTGGCGCTCACCGAGTACGACCTGTTCCACCTGCTGGACTACCTGGCGCTCGGGGTGTCGGTTGCGGGTTACCTGGTGCTTGAATCGTCGAACAAGCCTGAATGGCGAAAGTACCGGTTTGAAGTGCTGCGCTGGGGCGTGGCCATCGCGCTGATGTGGTCGAGCCTTGAGAAGTTCGCCTATCCGGACTGGTTCTACCCCCTCGTTGAAGAAAAACCGTTCCTCACATTCGGCATGCCGCGCGACGTGTTCATCCCGATGGCGGGCGTGGCCGAGTTCACGATGGGTTTCGGCCTGCTATGGACGGCACTGGTGCGGCGCCTGTCGGCGATCACGCTCTTCGTGATCTTCAACGCGGCCGTGTATCCGTTCGGGCGCATCGACCTGGTCGGACACGCCTTGATCATGGCGATCATCGTGGCCATTGCCGCTGACCCGACGCCCCAGGTGCGCTTCGCCATCCGGCGCTCGGCCTGGACCATTCCGGCCGCTCTCAGCGCTGCTCTGGTGGTTTTTGCGAGCGGCTACTGGGGCCTGCATCTCGCGTTGTACGGCCCGAACGGTGAAGCAAACCCGACCACCGCAGAGATGGCGACCCACACGTACAGTGCCGAACACCCGCATGGGCCGCAGGCCATCGGCAAAGCGACCGCGCCACCCGCCCCTGCGGGCGCTCATGGGCTTGGGCATGCAGCGCCGCCTGCAAGCGCATCAGGTGGCTCAGCGCGCGGCGCCTATGAAGCCAGCATGGCAAAGATGCACGGGCCGATGCAGGTGGGCATTCAGCACCCCGATCCGGACGTGGCATTCGTACTGGGAATGATCCCGCACCATCAGGGTGCCATCGACATGGCGCAAATTCAACTCCAGTACGGCAAGGATCCTGCGAACAGGAAGTTGGCACGCGAAATCATCGCCGCCCAGCAGCATGAGATCGAGGAGATGAAGAGTTGGTTGGCAGCAAGAGGCGTCAAGCACTCCGAGTAGAGGGAAACAATCCTTCAAGGACTCGCTGTCCGGCGTGCGCCGTGCGCCATTCCCCCGACGGTACGACCCACTGCGCGTGATTTCGCCGTAGTGGGTTTCGCATCTCGGCGGGATGTAGCAACCTCGTGGCTGTCAGGAATGTTCAAGAAGGTGCAGCCCATGCCACATGCGCAGGAAACTACAGCTTTTTCTTCCAGCCCCGAGCCGGCGTTCTACCGCCTCGCCGACGTCATCCGCATCACCGCCTTGAGCCGGTCCAGCATCTACCGGCGTATCGCCGCTGGCGAGTTTCCACTTCAGGTGTCACTTGGCGGTCGGGCAACGGGATGGCGCAGGGAAGCGCTGCAGGCGTGGATTGGCGATCCTGCGGGCTTTCGCCCCTTGACGACCTGCGAGGTGAAGCGAAGCTTGTCAGGCGCCCGTGTCCGGCAGGTGTCTGCAACCGCACCTGGCTCTCCGCCCAATCCCGGGTGAGCATCCGGCGCCTAACCAACTCGCATTCACCAAGCAATCTGCCAACGCGTAAGCGTGAGCCAGTGATCACGGCCACGGGTGGTGTCGACAGGAGAAGAGGTCAACCAGTCGGCGGTGAGCACTCGGAACGATTTGTCCTCACTCAAGCGACCGCCAATTCCGCGGACAGTTCGGGGTGCATCACGATGAGTTGCAACAACTTTAATGCCGCCCCCGGCGGCGAGAACCGGCCTTGTTCCCAGTCGCGCAAAGTCGCCACGGGTGTTCCGATGCGCTCGGCAAAATCGGCCTGCGTCAGTCCGCTCTTTTGTCGAGCTTGGCGCACCAGGATTTGTTCAGGCGTGTTCACGCGTCCCACGCCCTCCTTGGCTTCCGTCAACGCCTGACGCAGGTCAGGCAGCACCTCGCCCGCATCGGCCTCGATGGCCCTTGCCACGGCTTCGATGTCGATCTTCCTGATGCCCACGTCACACCGCCTTTCTGATCTCGGAGGGAGCCATATTCCCGCGCTCCGCCTTGGCGTACACCGCCACCAACAACACGATCTCTTCCTCGGTCAGGTTGAAGCAGTTGTAAACGCTGTAATTG
>CAMLQP010000011.1 GCA_946482115.1 uncultured Comamonadaceae bacterium | reverse complement strand
GAAACAATTCCCTAACCTCTACTTCTGATTGGCACAGGAATTCGAGGGGGCTTCAGTTGGAGCTCAACTTTTCCTGGCGTCAACTATGGCGCCTATCCTATGGGTGGCCATGACTCCCTTGCGCAGCGAAGGAGTCCGTGGTGGACTGCTATTTCTTCGACGGCCTGCAGCAGGTACGTGACATGACCGCTGACTGGCCACACCGCTACAACCATCACCGGCCACACGCTCACAAAATGTCGGTTCGGCGCGGCGGGAGGTCTGCCGATGCTGGTTAGCGTGCCACATCAATTTGGAGCTGTGCTTGCCGTACCAAC
Source organism: uncultured Comamonadaceae bacterium (assembly GCA_946482115.1). Next base: position 22,625 of record CAMLQP010000011.1, on the reverse strand, counting down.
TGATTGCAGATGAGGGCCATCTTCTGGATGCGAAATTCGACATCGAGGATGACTCAATCGTCTTCCACAGCAGGGGTGGCAGCCGGGCAAAGGGTGGGGTTAATTTGGACTACACGCCCGCCCTGTCGGTTCTCCTTGAGCGCCTCGCGGCGGCAGGCTTCCCCGTGACTCAGGCGTGGCTTGACAGTCAGCCAGCCCAGCAACTTCCCGTTGGGGACCGCATGGTGCTTGATAGCCCTGATGCTGCACTTCCGGTTGCGGGGCAGGTACGCCTGATGTCAAAGCGCATGGCAGGCATGGTGCGACTGCCAACAGCGAAGTCGCCCCAGGGCAACCCGACAAAACGCATACGTCTCAAGCTCGCTGAAGGGGTGACCAAGGTTGATCTTGTGTCGCTCCTCAAGGCGGTGCCGGCCAGGGCTGACTCTCGTAGTGCTTCGAGACTTCCCGCTGGCGAGCTTGCCAACGTTACGGCAGAGCACATCGACAGGGCCATCAGGCGCCTCCTTGACGACCCGGACTCACATGCGTTCGGAGAGTCAACCGACTACGACGTGGTGCTGGAAGATGGGTCCCGCCTTCCTCCAAAGGCTGTGTTCGGCATCGCAGCGACCGAGGCACTCGGCTTCCCAGTTGAACCCAGGCACTTCACGGCAGGAGTCAACAGCGCATGCTTTCGCGCAATTGAAGCGGCTGGGTGGATCATCCGCCCCAAGGGCGAAGCGGCGGAGGTGATGGAGGCGCCGCCGACCAAAGACCAAGAATGGTCGGAGGGCACGCCCCGTCTTCGGCAACACCTATCCAGAGAGCGGGCGTCCGGCTTGCGCGAGGCCAAGAAGGCCGAGTTCAGGCGCATCCACGGGGGCAGATTGTTCTGCGAGCACTGCCAGGAGGACCTGGTGGAGAAGTATGGCACCGAGCATGCCGAAGCTTGCATTGAAGTCCATCACAAGAGTACCCATGTGGCGGCCATGGAGGTCGGCCACCGGTCACGCTTGGAGGACCTCGAATGTATCTGTGCCAACTGTCACCGCCTGGAGCATCGGCGACTCCGGATCATGAGCTGATCGCCTACCCACGGCGTCCATACTCAAGCCTCAAAAGCCGAGATACAGTTAGTGCCGGGGCGGCTTGATCTGCTACGATTTCGAGCAATGCGAAACCGGACACAAGCCCGGACGCAGAGGCGACGGGAGTGATCCTAAGTCGTTGATTTGTATGGCTTTAGGTGGCCCGATTGGTGAATCCCATCAGCCACCCCAGCGAATAAAAAACGGCCTCCGAGCAATCGGAGGCCGTTTTCTTTTTGGGGTGACCGTCAGCGCGCCGGCAGCACGGTTCCCACGCACTCACCGAAGCCGATGCGCGCCGTGCCCGGTTTCTCGCACCAGCCGCGCAGCGTCACGGCGTCGCCGTCCTCCAGGAAGGTGCGCTGCTCGCCGCCGGGCAGGGCCAGCGGCTGCTTGCCGCCCGCGGTCAGTTCGAGCAGCGCGCCGGCCTGGTCCAGGGTGGGGCCGGAGAGCGTGCCGCTGCCGAGCAGGTCGCCTGGCTGCAGGTTGCAGCCGTTGACGGTGTGGTGCGTCACCATCTGGGCGATGGTCCAGTAGGCGTGGCGGTAGCTGGTGCGGCAGATGCTGGCGCCGGCCTGGCCTGCTTCGCGCAGGCGCGGCGTCTGCAGCAGCACCTCGAGCTGGATGTCAATGCTGCCGGCGGCGCGGTTGTGTGCGCTGTCGAGGTAGGGCAGGGGCTGAGGGTCGCCTTCGGGCCGCGTGAAGGCGGTGCGGTAGGGCGCGAGCGCTTCCAGCGTGACGATCCAGGGCGAAATGGTGGTGGCGAAGTTCTTGGCCAGGAAAGGGCCCAGCGGCTGGTACTCCCAGCTCTGGATGTCGCGCGCCGACCAGTCGTTGAGCAGGCACAGGCCGAACACGTGGTCCTCGGCCTGGGTGATGGCGATGCTGTCGCCGCTGGCGTTGCCGCTGCCGATGAAGATGCCCAGTTCCAGCTCGATGTCCAGCCGTTTGCAGGCGCCCAGCACGGGGGCCTCGGTGTCAGGCGCCTTGAGCTGGCCCTTGGGCCGGTGGAAGCGCTGGCCCGAGACGGCAATGCTGGAGACGCGGCCGTGGTAGCCGATGGGCACCCACTTGTAGTTGGGCAGCAGCGGGCTGTCGGGGCGGAACTGCTTGCCGATGTTGGTGGCGTGGTACACCGAGGTGTAGAAGTCGGTGTAGTCGCCGATGCGCGCGGGCAGGCCGTATTCGGCCTCGGCCTGTGGCACCAGGCACGCCTGCAGCGCGGCCTGGGCGGGCGAGCCTTCGCGCAGCGCGCGCGACAGCGCCAGGCGAAGCGCGCTCCAGGCGGGTTGGCCCAGGGCCATCAGGGTATTGAGCGAATCTTGCGAGGCGGCCTGCAGCGCCTGCTGTGCCACGCCCTCAAAGACGCCGCCGTGGGATGCGGCCGCGAGGTCGAGGATCTGGTCGCCGATGGCGACACCACCGCGAAAGGCCTCGGCGCTGCCCCGGCGGCGGAACGCCGCGAACGGCAGGTTCTGGATCGGGAAATCGGTGCCGGCCAGGTTGGCCGAAGCCACCCAGCTGCGCAGCGCGGGGTCGTGGGTTTCGTTGGTCAGGGTGCTCATGTTCGTGTGGTGTTCAGTGGGCGTGGCTGCCGTCGTGCATCCAGGCGGCGTGTTTGGGTGCGCGGCGGGTGCGGCTCCATTCGTCCAGCATGTCGCGCTTCACCTCGTCGAGCTTGCGGTACATCTCGGGCGTGCCGATGTCGGCGGCCAGTTCCAGCCGGTGGCCGTTGGGGTCGAAGAAGTAGATGCTCTTGAAGATGGTGTGGTCGGTGGGGCCGATCACCTCGATGCCGGCGGCCTCCAGCCGGGCTTTGGTGGCCACCAGCGTGTCCACCGAGTCGACCTTGAGCGCCAGGTGCTGGACCCAGGCCGGGGTGTTGGGGTCGCGGCCCATCTCGGGCTGGTTGGGCAGCTCGAAGAAGGCCAGGATGTTGCCGTTGCCCGCATCGAGGAAGACGTGCATGTAGGGATCGGGCGCCTTGGTGGAGGGCACCTCGTTCTCGGCGATGGCGAGCACGAAGTTCATGCCCAGGTGCTTTTCATACCATTCCACGGTTTCCTTGGCGTCCTTGCAGCGGTAGGCAACGTGGTGAATCTGTCGGATGTCCATGGGGGGCCTCACAGGTCTTGAAGGGCGATGTCGATATGTTGACGGATGCGCGCCGGTTCGCCCAGTGCCTGGGCGTTGAGCAGCGCGAGCTTGGCAAGGAACAGTTCGGCCTTGCCGGGGCCGGCGGCGTCCACGGCCTGGGCCAGCCAGTCGTAGACGGTTTCGAGCTGGGGCACGCCGAGCGTGGAGGTGTCTGTGGTCATGGCGGGGTTCCTCAGTGGGGCAGCGCGTGGTCCAGGGCGGCCTGCAGGCGGCCTGCGTCCAGTGTCATCCAGCGTGCGCAGACGTGCTGGTCGGGCCGCAGCAGGTAGGCCGCACCGATGGCTGTCACGCCGTAGCGCTGGCGCACACGGCCATCGGTGTCGGCCAGTGTCAGGTCGGCGCCGGGCACCGGCCGCGCCGCGCCGATGGCGACCACCTTCAGCGGCAGGCCGCGCGCGCGGGCCGCGGCCACCACGTCCTGCAGCGGCCGGGGCAGGGCTTCGCCTTCGGTGAAATACAGAAGGTCGAAGCCGCCACCCAGGTGATCCAGCAGGTGGTCGTCGGGGCCCAGGCGCACGTTCCGGGGCGGCGCGCCGTGGGCCGGGCCGGCCTGGAACAGCGCGTTGTCGTCGCCCGTGCTGTTGAGGGCCGAGTGCGTGTACTCGTGCGGGCGCGAGGTGCGCCAGTGGTAGAGCGGGCGCACGAAGTCCTGCGTCAGCGACAGCGACAGCACCGCATCGCGCAGCAGGCCGAAGCCGTGGGTGGGCGGCGTCATGAAGCGGGTGCTTTTACCCGCTTCCTCGATGATTTCGCGGGCCGCGCCGACGCGCTCGGCGCTGTAGTTGGCCAGCAGCCGGCGGCCGGCCAGTCCCTGGGCCACCAGGCCCAGGTGCCAGCCCAGCGATTGCGCATCCTGGAAGGCGGTGTTGGCGCCGCGCACGCCGAAGATGGGCAACAGGTGGGCCGCGTCGCCCACGAACAGCACGCGGCCGTGCACGTAGTCGGGCAGGGTGAGCGCGCGGGCCGAGTAGACCGAACACCAGTCCATTTCCCAGGGCGCGCCGGCGTGGCCGATCATGGCGAGCTGCGCGTCGATGCGGGCCTTGAGCGATTCGGGTTTCAGTGCCTGCTCGGGTGTCTCGCCCTCGGGCAGCTGGTAGTCCACGCGCCAGATGCCATGCGGCTCGCGGTGCATCAGTATGGTGTTGCCCCGGTTCCAGTCGGGGTCGAAGTAGGCCAGGCGCTCGGTCGGCAGCGGCAGGTCGACGCGGATGTCGGCGATGACGAACAGGCCTTCGTAGGACGCGCCTTCCATCTTGAGGCCCAGGCCTGAGCGGATGCCGGAGCGCCCGCCGTCGGCGGCCACAAGCCAGTCGCAGGTCAGTGTGTAGGGGCCTTCGGCCGTGTCCACCGTCACGCGGGCACAGGACTCGTCCTGCTCCACGGCCTCCACGCGGTTGCCCCAGCGCAGGTCGATCAGCGGGTGGGCGGCGCAGGCATCCAGCAGGTATTCCTCCAGGTATTGCTGCTGCAGGTTGGTCATGGGGGCGAAGCGGTCGTCCTCGTCGTGCGGCGCTTCCATGCGGAACACGCGCTGGCCGCGGTAGAACGAGTTGCCGAAGCGCCAGGGCAGCCCGGCGCCGACGACGCGGTCGGCCACGCCCACCTGCTGCAGGATTTCCAGCGAGCGGCGGGTGAACACGATGGCGCGGCTACCCTGCGAGACCTGCAGCTCGGCCGTGAGCACGACGCTGGGCACGCCGTGGCGGGCGAGTTCGAGGGCAGTGACGAGGCCGGCCGGGCCGGAGCCGGCGATGGCGACGCGGTGGCGCTGCTCGCCCGGATGCGCCGAGGGGCGCCAGGGCGCGTGGACGCGGTAGCCGTAGTAGATCGACGGGCGGGGTTCGGTGGTGGGGGTGTGCATGTCAGTCGACGTTGTCCGTGTCGGTGCCGCCGCTGGTGCCGCGTTCGGCGTGTTCCAGCAGGCGGTCCATCAGCTCGCTCAGCAGCGCCTGTTCGGCCGGGCTCAGGCAGCCAAAGATCTCCTCGTTGCGCTGGGCCACCATGGCCATGGCGCTGTCGCAGACCTTGCGCCCCTTGGCGCTCAGGCTCAGCTCGACGCCGCGGCCATCGCCGGCGCGGCCCTGCTTGTTCACCAGCCCCTGGTCCACCAGGTACTGGGCCGCGCGGCTGGCCTGGCTCTTGTTGAGGTTGGCCCGCTGCGCGAGCTGGTTCACCGACAGCGGCTCGAACTGGCCCACCGCCGTGAGGCAGCGGCCGTCGCTGAGCGACAGGCCGGTGATCTCGGGGTAGCGGCGCTGGCTCTCCAGGTCGGTCAGCTTGTGCAGCCGGTGCAGCCGGTAGGTCAGCGTGCGGTCCAGCAACGGGGCAGCGGGTTTTCGGGTCATGTCAATCGACTTTGATGCCGGTGGACTGGATCAGCGGACCCCATTTGGCGCGTTCGGCAGCGGCGTACTCGGCCATGCGCGCGGGGGTGCTGGGTGTGGCTTCCAGGCCCAGCACCTGCAGGCGGGCCTTCACGGCGGTGGTGTCCAGCGCGGCCAGCAGCGACTTGTTGAGCCTGGCCACCACGTCGGCTGGCGTGCCGGCGGGCACCACCAGGCCTTGCCAGGCGTAGGCCTCGAAGCCCTTGAGGCCCTGTTCGTCCAGTGTGGGGATGCTGTCGAAGTTCTTCACGCGCTTGGCGCTGGCGATGCCGATGGCGCGCAGCTTGCCGGCGTTGATGAACTGCTGGCCGCTGGCGGTGTCCACGAACATGAAGGGCAGCTGCCCGGCCACCACGTCCTGCACGGCGGGCGCCGCGCCACGGTAGGGCACGTGGGTCAGCTCGGTGCGGGTCTGCACGCGGAAGAGTTCGGTGGCCAGGTGGTGCGGGCTGCCGGCGCCAGGCGTGGCGTAGTTCGCACCTTTCTGCGTGGCCAGCCAGGCGGTGAATTCCTTCAGGTTCTTCGCGGGCACCGAGGGGTTGACCACCAGGATCATGGGAAAGCGCACGGTCAGGCCGACGGGCGCGAAGTCTTTCTCCACGTTGTAGCTGAGCTTGGCGTAGAGGAAGGGGTTGGCCGCCAGCGTGGCGGTGTCGGCCGACATCAGCACGTGACCGTCTGCCTTGGCGCGGGCGGTGTACTCGGCGCCGATGTTGGTGGCCGCGCCGGGCTTGTTGTTGACCACGATGGCCTGGCCCAGCGATTCGCTCATGGCCTGGGCCAGGGTGCGGGCCACGATGTCGGTGCCGCCGCCGGCCGGGTAGGGCACGACCCATTCGATCACGCGGTTGGGGTAGCCCTGGGCGAAGCCAGTGGTGCTGGCGGCGGCAGCGAGCGAGGCGATGAACAGGCGGCGGGAGAGGGTGGTGGCGGATGTCATGCGGGTCGGTGGAAAAGTGGAAGGAACGCTGCGCGGTCGACGCCGGGGTGCCGCCGTTGGTCAGGCGGTCTGTCTCCATATGGTTGCGCGCGCAACATTCTCATTCTGTCCAAATAGTTGCGCGCGCAACATTAGGGTTATCCCTTACCCGATCGGCAAGGCTGTGGACGGTGGGGTAGACTCGACCGCATGACTCCCCTGGCCCTGCTCCCTGTTCCCCGCTGCGCCCGTGCGCGCCGCGTGGCCGTGGCGCGCCTCTGTGGCCCGCAGGCCGCAGATTCCTCAGCCCGGCGATAACCCTTCCCCCTTTCAGCGCACCACTCCTATCGCCGGGCCCTCCGCCCAGCGCGATCCTGGCCGCTTTGGCCCTGAACAGGAGTTCTTCATGCCGTTCCCCGTCGTGGGTGAGAGCCTTCTCACCGAGCTTGACCACGCCCGTCTGACCCGCTTGCAGGCCGCGCAGGTGTCCCCTTCGCTGGGGGGCTTGCTGGCGGCTGCCGATCTCGTGCCCTCGCGGCTGGTGCCGGCCGATGTCGTAACCATGTACTCGCAGGTGCGCGTGCGCGATCCGCAAACCGCCCAGGTGCACACCTGCGCGCTGTGCTACCCGGCCGATGCCGAGCCCGAATCGGGGTTCATCTCGGTGCTGTCGCCGCTGGGCCTGGCGCTGATTGGCCGCCGGGTGGGCGATGGCGTGGCCTGCCACATGCCTGGCGGCGGCGAACGCCGCTACGTCATCGAGGCGCTGCTGTTCCAGCCTGAAGCCAGCGGCGACTACACCACCTGAGCCGGCTCACGCCGTCTTGTCCCTTCATCGACATCCGGCCCGCGTGGCCCGGAGGGTCTTGCACGCACTTTCGAACCATGGATATCCGAACCGTCATCACCTGGGCCGACGGCACCGTGTCGGCCGACAACGCCACCGAACGCGCCGCCCGGCTGGCGTCCGCACTGGGAGCTGGCCTGACATTGCTTGTGCCCCGGCAATCCCGCCACGTCAGGCATCCCCAGCACTGGGACCATCGCGGCCAGCAGCTTGAAAAACGGCATGCGGTGGCGGTGTGCCTGCTCCCGGCGCGGTCGCTGGCGCAGTGGCTCGAAGCCTCCGCGCCGGGGCCCGGCACGCTGGTGGTCTGCGACGAGGCGGCAGCACCCGCACCCCGCCACTGGGCCGGTCCATTGCTGGTCGTCAAATGGCACTACGCCATGCGCCACGACCGGGTGCTGGTGGCGGCGCCGTCCCTGCCGCCACCGGCCTGGACGATCGTGACCCACCTGACGCGGGACGATGCCGCCGTCGATGTCATGCAATGGGCCGGGCATGCAGAGCCGTCGGCCGATGGCGCGCCGCCCACCTTGCGCGTGCGCAGCGTCCATGCCTCGGACTGTCGTCGCAACCGGCGTCTGGAAGCCGGCAACGAGGCCGACCAGATCGCCAACCACCAGGACTTCGTTGGTGCCAGCCTGGTGGTTGCCCGGCTGCGCGCGCCGAGCTGGCTGGACCACCTGTGGCTGCGGGTGTCACCCCCGCCGCTGGTGCGGCGGCTGCCGGGTGACCTGCTGATGCTGGCCGCGCGCTGAGGGGCCCCGGCCCTCAGATCAGCCGGCGCTGCTGCAGCCAGTCGATGCAGGTGTCGCAGGCCTGCTGCAGCAGCTCGGGCTGACCCACGAAATAGTGGTTGGCGCCCCGGAGCACGGTCATGGTCTTGTCGCTGCTGGCAGAGGCCGCATGGATGCGGCTGGTGTGCGGCTGCGGCACCGCGTCGTCGGCCGAGTGCTCGATGGACAGCATGGGCACGTGGATGCCGGCGGCGCACTTCTCACCGTGTGCGTTGGTGTCGTCGGGTGACCACTGCGACAGCCAGGAGCGCAGCGTGGAAAAGCGCGCCAGGCCGATCGGGCCGCTGTTGGCCGTTTCCGGCACGCCCATGAAGCAGGTGCCGATGGGGCGGTCGTTGGGCTCGATGCTGCCGTCCAGGAAGCGCGGTTCAGCCATGGTGCGGTGGGTGACGAAGCCGCGCTCCAGTTCGGCGCCGCCGCGCTTGCGCAGCGTCTCCAGCATCTCCTTGACCCAGTCGGTGCGCCGGCGCACGCGGGCCAGCTGCGCGGCGCGAAAGCGCTGCAGGAACTCGGTGCTGTAGGGCGGCCGGATGTCCGGGTGGTAGAGGTCCAGCGACGCGTCGCGCCGGTCCGGGTCGTTCTCGTCGATCACGCTGGGGTCTATCCAGTCGGTGAAGGTCACCGCGCGCGAGACGTGGGCGGCCTGGAAGATGAAGGCGTCGGCGGGCAGCAGGCCGGCGGTGGTGATGGCGCAGGGGTCGCCGGCGGGCGTGTGGGTGATGGTGGGATTCTCGGCCTGCGACTGGTAGAACAGCGACAGCGAGCCACCCCCCGACCAGCCCACCAGCACGATGGTCTGGTAGCCCCAGACCTCGCGCGCGTGCCGCACGTAGGCGCCCAGGTCCACCACCACGTTTTCCATGATGAGGGCGCTGTCGTTGCGTGCGTAGCGGCTGCCCGCGCACAGCACATGCAGGCCGCGCTCGGCCATGGCACGCGGCATGGGCAGCAGCTGCAGCGTGGTGGCCGGGTGCATGTAGATCAGCAGCGTGCGCGAGGACACGCCCTTGGGGATGTAGCGGATGCCTTCGAGGTGCACGGTGCCCAGCGAGCCCGCAAAGCCGTAGACGGACTTGAAGGCCGCCTTTTCGGGGTACTGGATATGGACCCACTCGGCCTGGGTCTCGTGGCGGGGGCGCTGCTCGCTCATGCGTTCACCCCCTGGCGACCGGCCTTCTCGCGGGTCCAGGCGTCGCAGCGGGCCCGGGCCTCGTCGCGGAAGGTCTGCAGCTCGGCCGCGCTGGCGGTGCCGGTGGTCAGTTCCAGCCGTATGCCATTGGGATCGAAGAAGTAGATCGAGGTGACGAAGCCGTCGTGGTCGACCGGCCCGATCACGTCCACGCCGGCCGCGGTCAGCCGCGCAAGCGCGGTCTTCACCGCGTCGACCGAGTCCACCCGCAGGGCGATGTGGTTGGCCCAGCGCGGCGTGTTGGGCGAGGGCTCGCTGATCTGGTTGTCGCCGAGATCGAAGAAGGCCATGGAGCTGCCGTCGGTCATCTCGAAGAACAGGTGCACGTAGGGGCAGTGCTCGCCGGTGCTGGGAATGGTCTCGGCGCGCACGATGTGCGTCAGCGGCAGGCCCAGCAGGTCCTCGTAGAAACGGCGGGTCTCCTCGGCGTCGCGGCAGCGGTAGGCGAAATGGTGCAGGCCCCGGATGGGCACGAAGGTATTCATGGTGGACTCCTCAGTGGGTTTCCCGCGTGGCGGGCAGGTGTCGGGTCACGGTGTTCAGCCAGGCTTCGTCGTCGCTCAGCGAGCGCAACTCGGCCAGGGCCTCGTCTCGGGTCTGGGTCCAGCGCTCGACCACCCGCACATCGTCGCCGTCGTGCTCCTGCCAGGAGTACTCCAGGCGTATGCCGTTGGGGTCGAAGAAGTAGATGGACCAGGTCTGTGCGCCCACCGGGATAGGACCGATCACGGGCACGCCCTCGTCGAGCAGGCGCCGGTTCAGGATCTGGAACTGGGCCTCGGTGGTGGTGAACGAGCAGTGCTGCATGGCCGCCACCGCGTTGCGGTCGGCCGTGGGCGCGGCGCCCGGCGGCAGTTCGAAGAAGGCCACCAGGGTGTCGCCACCCGCGTCGAAAAAGTAGTGGCGCAGGTTCTCGTAGGGCGGGTTGCCACGGTTGCCGGCTCCGGTGCCCACGCCCGGTGGCACGCGCAGGGCATGGATCAGCGGCATGCCCAGCACGCGGGTCCAGAAGTCGATGGTGAGCTTCATGTCCTCGGTGTTGAGCGCCAGGTGGTGTATGCCCCGGCTGGCGGGTGGCTGGCCGTGCCGGGCGCGCAAGGCGGTGGAGGTGTTCATGGCGGTCTCCGTCAGGACTGCTGGGCGAGCTTGAAGTACAGCTGCGCCAGGTCGTCACGCTCGGCCAGCTCGGCGCTGGGCTGGGCCAGCGCGATGCGGCCTTTGATCATCACGTAGGCCCGCTGGGTGAAGGGCAGGGCGATGTCCAGCTTCTGCTCCACCAGCAGCATGGTCAGGCCGTCCTGGCGCAGGCGGTCGAGCACGCGGCGGATCTCGTCGACCACCAGCGGCGCAAGGCCCAGGAAGGGTTCGTCGAGCAGCAGCATGCGCGGGCGCGCCATCAGCGCGCGGCCGATGGCGACCATCTGCTGCTCGCCGCCCGACAGCGTGCCGGCCAGCTGCCGGCGCCGCTCGGCCAGGCGCGGGAACAGGCTGTAGACGAAATCGAACTGCGAGCGCACCAGGGCGGACTGGCTGCGCGCCAGCGGCACCGAGCCCAGGCGCAGGTTGTCTTCCACCGACATGGGCGAAAATACGTGCCGGCCCTCGGGCACCTGCACCAGGCCCTGGGCGACGATGTGGTGGCTGGGCAGGCGGCCCAATTCCTGGTCTTCGAGCCGGATCGAGCCGCTGCGCTGGGGCAGTGTGCCCGACAGTGCGCCCAGCAGGGTGGACTTCCCGGCGCCGTTAGGGCCCAGCAGCGCCACCGTCTCGCCTTTGGCGATGTGCAGGTCCACGTCGCTGACCACCGGATGGTGGCCGTAGCCACCGCTGACCTGTCTGAGCTCAAGCATGGCCCGCTCCCTTCACGTTGCCCAGGTAGGCGGCCACCACCTCCGGGTGGTTCTGCACGTCCTGTGGCGTGCCTTCGGCGATCTTGCGGCCGAAGTTGAGCACCGCCACGCGGTCGGCCAGCGCCATCAGGAAGCGCATGTCGTGCTCGATCAGCAGCACCGCGATGCCTTGCGCCGCGATGCCGCGGATGATGGTGTCCAGGCGTTCACACTCCGCCGCCGTGAGGCCGGCTGCGGGTTCGTCGAACAGCATGAGCCGGGGCTTGGCCGCCAGGCCGCGCGCGATCTCCAGCAGACGGCCCTGGCCAAAGGACAGCGTGCCGACCTCGGCATCACGCCATTCGCCCAGGCCCACGAAATCAACCCAGTGGTCGGCTTCCTCGTGGGCCTGCCGTTCGGCCTGGCGGGCGCTCAGGGTGCCGGCCAGCACTTGCCACAACGACACCGGCGCGCGGCTGTGCATGCCCACCATCACGTTCTCGCGCACGCTCATGCCCTCGAAGGGCTTGTTGTGCTGGAAGGTGCGCACGATGCCGCGCGGCGCGAAACCGTGGGTGGGCACGCCTGCCATGGAGCGGCCGTCGAAGAACACCTCGCCGGCACTGGGCTCGAACGCACCCGCGATCATGTTGAAGGTGGTGCTCTTGCCGGCCCCGTTGGGGCCGATGACGCCGAGGATCTCGCCAGGGTGAACCTGCAGGTCCAGCCCTTCGACCGCCTGAAGGCCGCCGAAACGCTTGCCCAGCCCGCGCACTTGCAGCAGGGGTTGCTGGTTCGTGCTCATGGCTTCACCCCCTGGCCGGTGAAACGCCCGGCGGACCAGCGGTCCCACAGTCCGATCAGGCCACGCGGCTGGAACATCACCGCCAGCACCATGAAGACACCGAACACCAGGGCGTGGTGGTGCCCGATCAGCGGCGACAGCACGAAGGGCATGAGGTAGAGCAGGATGGCGCCGACGATGGCGCCGGCGTGGCGGCCGCTGCCGCCGACGATGACCATGAACAGCAGCAGGAAGGCGTTCTCCAGGCCGAAGATGTGCGGGTTCACCGTGTTGTCCACGAAGGCGTAGACCATGCCCGCCACGCCGGCCATGGCACTGGTCACCGCGTAGGCGATGATCTTGGTGCGGCGCACGTTCACGCCCATCGCGGCGGCGGCTTCGGGGTTGTCGCGCACGGCGCGGCAGGCGCGCCCGAACCACGAGCGGTCCAGCCGCCACAGCGTGGCCAGCGTCGTCAGCAGCAGCAGGACGATCACCACGGTGTACCAGGGGCCGGTGACGCGCACGCCCAGCACTTCGGGGATGCGGTAGTTGGCCAGGCCGCCAGTGCCGCCGGTGATGCTGCCGCCCTCGTTGAGCACCACGATGAACAGCTGCGCGAAGGCGAGTGTGGCCAGCGCCAGGTAGAAGCCCTCCAGCCGCGTGGCGGGCACCGCCACGATCAGGGCCAGAACCACGCACACCACCAGGGTGGCCAGCACCGCCAGGGGCAGCGGCAGGCTCAGCTGGGTGACGAAGATCACCACCGAATACGCCCCGATGCCGTAGAAGCTGAAGTGGGAGAAGGCGACCTGCCCGGAGATGCCGAACAGGAAGTTGTAGCTCAGCGCCAGCGTGATCCACAGCAGCAGCTTGCGGTACACGTCGGTCTGGTAGGAGCCGAGGGCGAAGGCGATGCCCGAGAGCACCACCGCCGCCAGGAAGTAGGCCAGCAGCGGTCTCATGCGCGGGCCTCCCGGGCGCGCAGCAGACCCGTGGGGCGCAGCAGCAGGAAGACGATCAGCAGCAGCAGCGGAACGCCCATGGCCAGGCCGGGCGGCACCGGCGCGTAGCGCACCGTGAACTGTTCCGCGAAAGCCAGGATGAGGCCGCCCAGCAAGGCACCCTCGACTCGCCCCACGCCGCCGATGACCAGCGCGGTGAAGCCTTGTATCGCCAGCGGCATGCCCATCATGTAGTGGGCCGACACGTTGGGCGCGACCAGCATGCCACCCAGGCCTGCGGCCATGGCGCCGGCGGCGAACGACAGCGCCGTGACGCGCCGCAGGTTGATGCCCATCAGGGCCGCTGCCCGGCGGTCGATGGCCACGGCCTCGAAGCTCTTGCCGGCCAGGGTGCGCTCGAAGAACCACCAGGCCGCACCGAAGGCGGTCAGCGTGACGGCGATGATGAAGAAGCTCTGGTACGAGCCGGCCAGAGGGCCGAACTCGAGGCGGCCGAAGCCGAAGGCCGGAGGCACCGGCCGGGGATCGGGGCCGAACCCCACCGAGACGATCTCGCGGAAGACGACCAGCATGCCCAGCAGCGCCAGCACCGGGGCCAGCGGCGGTGCGCCGCGTTCCACCAGGGGGCGCACCGTCAGGCGTTCGGTCAGCCAGCCGATCACCAGCATCAGCGACACCACCAGCGCGATGCCGGCGGCATAGGGCAGTTCCAGCCAGGACAGGGTGGCGAAGGCGCCGAAGGCCGCCAGCATGGCCCACTCGCCGACCGCGAAGTTGATGATGCCGGTCGGCCGCGTGATGAGCAGGTAGCCCAGCGCCACGAGGCCGTAGATGCAGCCGCTGGCACTGGCGCTGACCAGGAGTTCCAGGAAATCGTTCATCGGAAGAATTCGCCCGTTCGCGGTTTACTTGGCGCCCACGTGGACCACGCGGCCCTGAGCGTCGCCCTCGTACACGCGCACCACCATGCCATTGGGGTCGAAGCCGGTGCGCTTGCCGTCCGGGAAGCCGTAGCTGGAGCCGACCGCGCCCATCACGCCCACGTAGCCTTTGGTGGACTGCATGGCCTCGCGCACCTTGTCCTTGTCGGTGCTGCCGGCGCGGCGGATCGCATCGGCCGCCAGCATCACGCCGTCATAGCCGTAGCCGTTCAGGTTGTAGGGCTCGCTGCCGGTGTCCTTCTTGAAGGACTCGATGAACGCCTTGGTCTGCGGCTTGGCGGGGTCGAAGGCATCGACGAACACGACGCCATCGATCAGGCCCTTGGCCACGGCGGCGGTCTGCGGCACCGAGAAGTTGTAGTTGCCCAGCAGCGGCGCCTTCAGGCCCAGCTGGCGGTAGGCGCGCAGGATGAGCGCGTTCTCGGGCGTGAGCACGCCGGTCAGGAAGACGGCATCGGGGTTGGCGGCGCGCACTTTCTGCATCTGCGGCTCGGCGGTGGTGGAGCCGCGCGGCACCACCTCTTCGGCCACGATCTGCATGCCGGCTTTCTCGATGCCGGCCTTGAAGAAGCGGTTGGTCAGCTGGCCGAGGTCGGAGTTCTCGGTGACCAGCGCCACGCGCTTGAAGTTCTTTTGCGCGGCGTAGGACAGCAGCGTGGCGATCTGGGTGGAGCCCAGCGGGCCGGTCTGCCAGAAGTTGGGGTTGCTGATCTGGGTGGTCAGGGTGTCGCCGCTGTTGGACGGCGTCATGTGCGGGGTCTTGCTCTCCATGGTCACGGTCTGGGCCTGCTGGGTGGCGGGCGTGAGCGAGACCGAGAGGATGAAGGCGGCGCCGGCATCCACCAGCTTGCGCGCGGCGGTGGCCGAGATGTCCGGGCGGCCCTGGTCATCCTCGACCAGCAGCTCGACCTGGCGGCCCAGCAGGCCGCCTTTGGCGTTGAGCTCCTTGACGGCGAACACGGCGCCCGCGGCGACCGGCTCGGCATAGGGTTTGGCGGGGCCGACCTTGTCCGTGATCAGCCCGATGCGGATGGTGTTCTGCGCCATGGCGGGCGCTGCAGCGAGCAGGGTGGCGGCCAGGGCGGCGCGCCAGGTGAGGGAAAAGCGCTTCATCGTTGTCTCCTGGTGGTTATCGATCCGATCGGGTCACTTGGGGGCAGGCTGACCGACTCGCCTGATCCACGCCTCGAAGGCCAGCAGCTGGTCGCCCATCACCTTGCGGGACATGGCATCGGTCAGCTTGCCTTCGGCGTCGAATTTGGTGGCACTGAGGCCGATGAACACTTCGGGCCTGGGCAGCGCGATGGCTTCCAGGCAGCCCATGATCTTGCGCAGGTCGTACTGGTTGCGCGCACCGCCGACCGGGCCGCCGGTGACGGAGAACATCGCCACCGGCTTGTCCTTGAAGGGCTGCGGCGAGGTGCGCGACAGCCAGTCGATGGCGTTCTTGAGCACGCCGGTGACCGAGAAGTTGTATTCGGGGCTGGCGAACAGCACGCCGTCGGCGGCGGCGATCTCGTCGCGCAGGCGCAGCACGGCCGGGGGGATGCCCTGGGCTTCGACGTCACCGTTGTAGAGCGGGATGTCGGCCAGCGAGGTGGTGTGCAGGCTGAGCCCCGGGGGCAGCAGCTCGGCCGCTGCCTCCAGGCCGCGGCGGTTGAAGGACTGCTGGCGCAGGCTGCCGCAGATGCCGAGTATGCGAAGGGTGGTCAAGTCAAGGCTCCTTGGGGTTGTCGTATTCGGGGGCGACGCGCATCGCGAGCTCGCCAAGGCCGGTGATGCCGGCCGTGATCCGGTCGCCCGGCAGCACCGGGCCCACGCCCTCGGGGGTGCCGGTCATGATCACGTCGCCGGGCTCCAGCGTGTAGAAGGACGAGGCGAACTCGATCAGCCGGGGCACGTCGTAGACCAGGTGCCGGGTGCTGGACTGCTGGCGCGGTTCGTCGTTCACCCGCAGCCACAGGTCCAGGTTGCCCGGGTCAGGCACCTCGTCTGCCGTGACCAGCCAGGGGCCGAGAACGGCATAGGTGTCGATGGACTTGCGGAAACACTGGAATTCTGGACCGCGCAGCGTCATGTCCAGCGACAGCGCGTAGCCGGCCACGTACGTCAGCGCATCGGCGGCGCGCACCTGGCGGCAGCGCCGGCCGATCACCACCGCGAGCTCCACCTCGTGGTCGTTGCGGCGGTCCGGAAAGCGCAGCCGCACCGGATCGCTCACGCCGATCAGCGAGGTTCCGGCCTTGAGGAACAGGCCCCAGTCGCCGATGCCGGTGATCTGTCGGCCGTGTGCGATGTTGCTGTCGGCCTTGCTTTCGGCGACGTGGGCCTGGTAGTTGATCGGCGCGCCAATGATCTTGCCCGGGTTGGCCACCGGCGGCTCGTAGCGCACCGAGGCGGCGGGCACGCGGTGGCCGGCCGCCATGGCGGTCTCGATCAGCGGCCGCAGCTTGGGCAGGTGCTCGATCAGCAGGTCGTGGCGTGGCAGCGGGTAGCGCTGCGCGGGCAGGTGTTCCAGCACGGCGCTGACGTCGATCACCTCGCCGTCCTGCACCACGCCCAGGCGTCCGCCATCGAAGCGGCAGAGTTTCATGCGGCAGGCATCCTTTCTTCCTCGCGCAGGTAGCCCAGCGCGGCCTTGAGTTCGAGGTCGGTCATGAGGAACAGCGTCGCGCCACCGGCATCGGCCTGGTGGCTGGCCCATTGCCAGTGGGGCAGGGTGAAGACGTCGTGGGTGGACCAGCGCCATTCGTGGTCGCCGATGCGGCTGGTGCCGCTGCCGTCCACCACCAGCGCGACGGCGCTGGCTGTGCTGCGCGCCTCCCGCGTGGGCTGGCCGCCAGGCAGCGCCTGCAGGTAGCAGTCCACCGCCGGCAGCACGGCCCCGCCTGACGCGCTGTCCACATAGCGCAGCCAGCGGCTGCCGTCGGCGCGCTGCGGCGCCAGTTCCAGCGCCTCGCGGGCGCGCCGGGCGCTGTAACGGAACGGCTGCCCGGGGTCGGGCGCCAGGGTGGCCGCCAGCGGCCGGGCCACGGGCGCCCGCGTGGGCTGCGGCTCGACGAGGGGCAGCGGGTCGGACAGGCCGGGCTCGAAGAACATGGTGTCCAGGTGCGCGCACAGCGGCAGGTCCAGGCCGTCCAGCCACACCACCCGCTCGGTTCCGTCGTGGATGTGTTCGTGCCAGGTCCAGGAAGGCGTGAGCACCAGGTCGCCGGGCTCCATCGGGCAGGGCGTGCGGTTGACGGCGGTGACGGCGCCATGGCCCGTCAGCATGAAGCGCAGCGCGGCGATGGTGTGCCGGTGGGCGTGGGCCGTTTCGCCAGGCAGCAGGGTCTGCAGCCCGGCCAGCAGGTTGCCGGTGGTGGCGGCCTGCGGCAGTTGCGGGTCGGTGAGCAGCAGCACGCGGCGTTCGGCGTCCTCCATGCTGACTTCGTCCACCGCACGCTGGATCAGGGGCTGCATGCGGGACCAGGGCCAGTGCAGCGACGGCGAGGCCGTCGCGGGCCGGGGGCGGGTGATGCGCTGATAGCGGTCCCACAGCGGCTGTGCGCGCACCTCGGAAAGGGCCGCGATCAGCTCGCCGTAGGGCGCCGGTTCGGGGGCCGGGCTCAAGCGTTGTCTCCAGTTTTCGCTGTTGTCGGGGTGCAGTCTAGAACGGTCGCTGGCCATCGCCTAACAAATTGGTTTATCTTTGATATCAACGCTGTTGATATGTGAAACCGACCCTATGGACCTGCTCAGCTTCGACCTCAACCTGCTGCTGGCCTTCGACGCCATCTACCGCCGCCAGAGCCTGTCGGCGGCGGCGCAGGAGCTCAACCTCACCCAGCCCGCCATGAGTGCCGCTCTCAGGAGAATGCGGCTGCATTTCGACAACCTGCTGTTCGTGCGGACTTCGCGCGGCATGCGGCCCACGCCTTTCGCCGATGACATCGCGCCCAAGGTGGCGCATGTGCTGGAGGTGCTGCGCAAGATGGACCAGCCGACCGCGTTCTCGCCGGAGACCACGGACATCCATTACCGCGTCTATATCAACGACGTGGGGCTGACCGTCTTCATGCCGCTGGTGATGGCACACCTGCGCCAGAACGCGCCCCGGGCCCGGCTGACCGTCGTCGACCTGCGCCCCGACGAGGTGGTGGAGGCGCTGGACAGCGGCAACATCGACCTGGCCATCGGCTACTTTCTGGGCATGCCCAACTGGGCACGCCAGCAGAATCTGCTGCGCACCAACTATGTCTGCGTCACGAGCAAGCACCACCCCACCATAGGCCGCTCGCTGTCGCTGGAACAGTTCGTCTCGTGCCGCCACGCCATGTATGCCAGCAGCGGCTCGCTGCACTATGCGGTGGAGCAGGTGCTGGCCCGCCACAGCCTCACGCGCGACGTGGCGCTGACCGTGCCCCGCTTCGTGGCACTGCCTTTCCTGGTGGCCGAGAACGACCTCATCGTGACCCTGCCCGAGGACATCGGCCACCTGTTCCAGCAACTGATCGGCGTGCGGGTGTTCAAGCCGCCGCTGGCGCTGCCCGATTTCCAGATCAAACAGTACTGGCACGAGCGCCTGCACGCCGAGCCGGCCTACCGCTGGTTCCGGGGCGTGGTGCACCAGGTTGCCACGGCGCGCGCCTGGTGGCAGCCGCAGGGGCCGCGTGAGCGGCGCGCACGCGCCGCCTGACGCGGCTCAGGAGGCGACGGCGATCACCACGCTGGCCGGCTCCAGGGCGGCACAGGCCGCATCGCCGGACCGCAGGCCGTGGCCCGGTGCGGCGAAGCCCACCACGCGCGAGCCGCCAGGCAGCTGCAGCGCCAGCTCGGCCGCCGCCGTCGCGCGGCCCGCGCGCACCACGGTGCCCGGGAGCAGGTTGACGCCGGGGGCCGGGTCCGCGGTGGCGGTGATCCGCACGGCGGTGGCCTTGAACAGCGCCAGCACCGACGCGCCGCGCCGCAGGCCCAGCAGCTGCACGCTCTCGCGCGTCACGCGTGAGTCCAGCGTCTGGCCGCCGCCCAGATCCAGCCGGACCACCGCCATGCCCTGGCCCGGCCGCAGCGCCAGCACGGTGCAGGGCAGCTGGTTGCGCAAGCTGGTGCGCAGCGCCAGCGCGGGCAGGGCGCCGGCTGCCAGCGCCTCGCCGCCGGCCAGCGAGGCGATCACCTGCTGCCGGGCCTGCGCCAGCCGGGTGGCCATGCGCAGCAGCTGCTCGCCGGCCGGGGTCAGGTGGGCGCCGCCGCCGCCGGCTCCGCCCACGGCGCGCTCCACCAGGCGGGCGCCGGCCAGGTTGCTCAGGGTGTCCACCGCCTGCCAGCCGGCCTTGTAGCTCACGCCCGCGCGGCGCGCGGCCTCCGAGATGGAGCCGCATTCACCGACCAGGCGCAGGATCTCCAGCCGCTTGTCGGTGCCGGGGTCGGCCAGGGCGTGGCCGAGGTGTGAGGCGGTCTGGGAGGGCATCGGGGCCTATACTAAGCGCTATTCTCAACTGGAATAGCGGGGTCGGACATGCGCCGGTGCATCGTCGCTTTCATGCTGGGCTGCCTGTCGCTGGCCAGTGCCTGGGCCCAGTCCGGTACGGTGCAGGTGGCCGTGGCGGCCAATTTCACGGCGCCCATGCGCCAGATCGCCCAGGCGTTCGAGAAGGACACCGGCCACAAGGCGGTGCTGTCATTCGGCGCCACGGGTGCGTTCTACGCGCAGATCCGGAACGGCGCGCCATTCGACATGCTCCTGGCCGCTGACGACACCACGCCTGGCAAGGTCGAGGCCGAGGGGCTGGGCGTTAAGGGCTCGCGCTTCATCTACGCCACCGGGCGCCTGGTGCTGTGGAGCGCCAGGCCCGGCTTCGTGGACGACAGGGGCGAGGTGCTCAAGGGCAAAGCCATCGACAAGCTGGCCATCGCCGACCCCAGGCTCGCGCCCTACGGCCTGGCGACCGAGCAGGTGCTGGCCAGGCTGGGCCTGCTGGACGCGCTGCGCCCGCGTTTCGTGCAGGGTTCCAATATCGCGCAGGCGCACCAGTTCATCGCCTCGGGCAACGCGGCGGCGGGCTTCGTGGCGTTGTCGCAGGTCCATGCCAACGGCGCCATCACCAGCGGCTCGGGCTGGGTGGTGCCGCAGAACCTGCACGACCCGCTCCGGCAGGAGGCCGTGCTGCTGACCCGGGGCGCCGACAACGCGGCCGCCAGGGCGCTGCTGTCGTACCTGCGTGGCGAGACGGCGCGCCGCATCATCCTGAGCTACGGCTATGCCCATTGACACGGGTCTGGACGCCGGGGCCTGGCAGGCGATACGCCTGACCGCCGAACTCGCCACGCTGACCACGGTGGTGCTGCTGGTGATCGCCACGCCGCTGGCGTGGTGGCTGGCGCACACCCCTTCGCGCTGGCGCACGGCCGTTGGCGCGGTGGTGACGCTGCCGCTGGTGCTGCCGCCCACGGTGCTGGGTTTCTACCTGCTGGTCACGCTGGGGCCGCACGGGCCGCTGGGCGGGCTGATGCTGGCACTGGGCCTGAAGCCGCTGGCCTTCACCTTCACCGGGCTGGTGGTGGGCTCGGTGGTGTACTCGCTGCCGTTCGCGGTGCAGCCCATACGCCACGCCTTCGAAGCCATGGGCCGCCGGCCGATGGAAGTGGCGGCCACGCTGCGCGTGAGCCCGCTGGCGGCCTTCTTCCGCGTGGCGCTGCCGCTGGCGCGGCCGGGCTTCTTCACCGCAGCGATTTTGAGTTTCACCCACACCGTCGGTGAGTTCGGGGTGGTGGTCATGATCGGCGGCACCATCCCCGGACAGACCCAGGTGATTTCGACATTGATTTACGGCCATGTGCAGGCGATGGAATACCCGCAGGCCCACACGTTGGCTGCTGGCATGCTGATCTTCTCGTTCATTGTGCTGCTGGCGCTGAACTGGGCCGACAGGCGCCAGAGCCGGAGCGTGCTGTGAGCGCCGCTTTTTGCGTGCGGCTCAGGCTCGACCGGGGCGCGTTCTCGCTGGATGTGGCGCTGGATCTGCCGGCCTCGGGTGTGACCGCGCTGTTCGGCCCCTCCGGTTCGGGCAAGACCACGGTGCTGCGCTGCGTGGCCGGGCTGGAACGCGCGGCGCACGGCGAGGTCTGGCTCGGCGGCGACTGCTGGCAGGACGAAACCCGCCGCCATTTCGTGCCGACCTGGAAACGCTCGCTGGGCTACGTGTTCCAGGAGGCCAGCCTGTTCGATCACCTGGACGTGTCAGCCAACCTGCGCTTTGGCCTGCCGCGCCAGCCCTCGGCAGCGCAGGCGCAGGCGCTGGACCACGCGGTGGAACTGCTGGGCATCGGCCCGCTGCTGAGCCGGCGCACGCACCAGCTCTCGGGCGGCGAGCGCCAGCGCGTGGCCATGGCGCGCGCGCTGGTCACGCAGCCCGCGCTGCTGCTGCTGGACGAGCCCATGGCCTCGCTGGACGCCTCGCGCAAGCAGGACATCCTGCCCTGGCTGGAGCGGCTGCGCGACGAGCTGGCGATTCCCATGCTCTATGTTTCCCACGCCGCCGACGAGGTGGCCCGCCTGGCCAACACCGTGGTGCGGCTGGAGCAGGGGCGGGTGGTGGAGCAGGGGCCAGTGGAGCAGGTCATGCGCGACGCCGGAGACGACGCCGGCACGCTGCTGCTGGGTTGTGTGGCCGGGCACGATGCGGTCTTCCACCTGGCGCGGGTGCAGGTGGGTGGAGCAGACGGTCTGTCGATCTGGCTGCCCGATGCCGGCCTGCGCGAGGGCGAGGCGGTGCGCCTGCGCGTGGCCGCGCGCGACGTGAGCCTGACGCTGGACGAGCCACGGGGCACCAGCATCCAGAACCACTGGCTGGCCGAGGTGCTGTCGCTGGCCGATGGCGGCCACCCTTCGCAGGTAATGGTTTTGCTGCACTGCGGCACGGTGACGCTGGCCGCGCGCGTCACGGCGCGGGCGGTGCACGCGCTGGGTCTGCGCGAGGGCAGCCGGGTGTGGGCCCAGGTCAAGTCCGGAGCGCTGATCCGCTGACACCGCCGTCTCAAATTGAGAATTCTTGCGGGCCGGGGCCCTGAGTGCGGGTAAACCCGCCCCCAGGTGACCGGCTGCGCTCGAACAATCGTCTCCGGTTCCCTCCCCACAGGACACACAACAGGAGACAAGCAGATGCAGGTTGAACTCAAGGTCAACGGCAAGGCGCGCGCGCTGTCCGTCGAACCCAACACCCTTCTCGTGCGCGCGCTGCGTGAGCACCTCGGGCTCACCGGCACCCACGTCGGCTGCGACACCGCGCAGTGCGGCGCCTGCACCGTGCTGCTCGATGGCGTCGCCGTGAAGAGCTGCAACGTGCTGGCGCAGCAGGCCGCGGGTTGCGCCGTGACGACGATCGAAGGCCTGGCGCAAGGCGACCGGCCGCACCCGCTGCAGCAGGCCTTCGTCGACTGCCACGGGCTGCAGTGCGGCTTCTGCACGCCCGGGATGATCATGAGCGCGGCCTGCCTGCTGTCGACCACGCCGGACCCCACCGACGCGCAGATCGCCGAGGCGCTGGAAGGCAACCTCTGCCGCTGCACCGGCTACGTCAACATCGTCGCCGCGGTGCGCCAGGCGGCTGGTGCGCTGCAGAAGGAGGGGCAGCAGTGAACTCCGCCGTGGATGCCATGCGCTTCGGCAGCGGCCGGGCCATCAACCGCATCGAGGACCCGGCGCTGGTGGCCGGCCGCGGCCGCTACACCGACGACATCGACCTGCCGGGCCAGCTGCACCTGG
>CAMLQP010000010.1 GCA_946482115.1 uncultured Comamonadaceae bacterium | reverse complement strand
GAGCGCCGCCTGCTGGAGCTGACCGGCAGCCACCACGAGAACCCCACCATGGACCTGCCCTGCCGCGCCGTGTTCGCCGCCGGCCAGAAGCTGATCGAGGTGACCGGGCCTGTGCCCGAGGTGGAAGACGACATCGCGGCGCTGCACCGCGGTTTCTGGAAGGCCTGACGGCGAGGCGTTCAGCTTTCGTTGTGCGCCACCTGGATGCGCCGCCGCGTGCGGGCCGGCACATCGTAGATGTTGAAGTCGCTCATGGTGCGGCCATAGAGGTGCAGGCTCACGGCGCGCGGACGCTCGGCCGGCACGCCGGTGATGTGGATGTGGTCCGGGTTGGGCACAAAACTCGTGACCGCGCCCGGGCCCAGCAGAATGGTGCCGCCGCGCGCGAGGTCTATGCCCTCGTCGGCGCCACGGTCGGGGTTCAGCCGCACGTAGCCGCGTTCCTCCAGCACCCCTTCGAGCACGCCCACCACGCCCCAGCTGCCGTGGTCGTGCACCGGCGTCCACTGCCCCGGCAGCCACACCAGCGCGTACAGCGACAGGCTCCTGTCGGGTTCGGCATGGATCAGGTTGCGGGTGTAGCCCTCGCCGCTGCTGCGGTAGTGCTCGGGCCGCAGGAAGGTGTGCGCCTGGCCGATCAGGTCCAGCATCAGCGGCGCCAGCGCCAGCACGCAATCGGCGGGGTCGCAAGAGACTCGGCTGCGCGCCTGTGCCTGGGCGATGAAGGTGTCGAGTACCGGCGCGTTCATGCCGCGATTGTGTCACCGGCCACCGGCCGGGGCACCTCGTACCGCAGTTCCGCAAGGCCCTCACCGATCGTGCTGGCTGACACCAGCCGCAGCGGCCGCTCCAGCCGTCGGGGAAACAGCGGCTTGCCGCGCCCCAGCGTGACCGAACCCACCTGCACGATGATCTCGTCGAGCAGCCCGGCGTCGTGGAACTGCCCCGCCAGATCGCCGCCGCCCACGACCCAGAGGTTGAGCCCCCTGGCTGCCTCGCGCATGGCGTGGTGCACCGGCCGCACGTCGCCTCGCACGAAGCGGATGTCGGCGCCCGGTACCGCGGTCAGCGGGCGGCTGGAGAACACCCAGACCGGCTGGGTATAGGGCCAGGGCGAGCCCACCTCCGCCGCCACCTCGTCGGCGTGGCGCAGCATCCATTCGTAGGTCGACGAGCCCATGGCCAGCGCCCCGACCTGCGCGATGAACGCCGGGTAGCTGGTTTCCCCCGGGTCACCGAGCGCGAACAGCCAGTCCAGGGAATCGTCCTCGGTGGCGATGAAGCCGTCGAGACTGGTCGCGGTGTAGTACTGGGTTTTCATGCTGGCGCAAGCATAAACCCCATTCAGCGGTGCACCTCCACCTCGCCCGCCCCGGCCAGCAGCGCCATGAGCTGGCGCCGGATCAGCACGCCCGGCCGGTCGGAGTCCATCGAGAACTCGATGCCCCGCCGGCGCAGGTCCACCACCGCGTCGGGGTCGGTGGATTCGAGGATGTCCTTGTCCTCGCGGGTGATCTCCTCGTCGAAGTCGATCAGCATCTGCGCCGGGCAGTCGGCCTCGGTGTCGTTGCGGTAAAGCCACTGGCACAGCTGGATGTGGCCGTCGTCGATGGGCGTGAAGCTGTTGATGATGATGTGGCGTATGCCGCTGGGGTATTCGATGTCGAGCCGGCGCGAGAACGGCTGGAAGTAGGCGTTTCGCATGTGGCGCGTTGTCACGGGCTCGCTCACGCCGCTGATGCGCCGGAAACGCTCGGGGTTGGCGGCGGCGATCACGGTCTCGGCGTAGAAGCCCTCCTCGTTTTCAACGATCTCGTACTTGCTGGGCCTGGGCGCGTCGGGCACGCCGAAGGTGGCGCGGTGCACGAAGCTGAAGTGCGAGTTGTCAAAGGAGTTCTCCAGCGCGCGCAGCGGGCTGGTGGCCCAGACCTCGTGGAACTGGAAGATGGTGCGAAAGGCCGGATCGTCGAACTCGGGCACCGCCGGGATGTCGGCCACCGGGTCCTCCAGCGCCACCCAGGCATAGCCGTAGCGCGCCGTGCAGTGGTAGGCGGTGGTGCGGTAGTCCTCGGGGATGCGGCGCCCGGCGTCGTACTGCGGGATCACCACGACCTGGCCGCCCCGGTCGTAGGTCCAGCCGTGGTAGCCGCACTGGATGCGGCCCTGGCCACAGGCCTTGCCCGCCGCATCCACGCACCAGCCCTTGGACAGCTTCGCGGTACGGTGGCAGCAACGGTCTCTGAGCGCAGCGGGCTGTCCGTTCTCGTCGAGGAACAGCACGATGTCCTCGCCCAGCAGCCTGAAGGGCCTGGGGCCATCGGCCAGGTGGGACAGCGGCATGACCGCGTGCCAGTATTTGCGGAAAACAGGCTGTCGTGTGACCAGCATGGAAACGCTCCTTGGGTGTCAGTTGAATGAACCAAGAGCAATTTCCGGCCGAGGCCCTGGGGGCTTGCGGGTGAACGCTTCTACTCTTGCCACCACTTTAGCAAACGGCGGGCCAGCCACCGGAGCCGCCGGGCTGGCACGGCATGTGCATGAGCGGTGGCAAGAGTAGAAGCGTTCAGCGTGCGGCACCGAAGTGCCAGCGCCCGGAAATTGCTCTTGACGTGCCCGGCGGCGTCCACGCGGCCGGGCGGTTCAACGACTTTTTCCAGGAGCCTGCCATGCTGCGCCGCCATTTCCTCGCCACGTCCGCCTCCGCCCTTGCCGCCCCGGCGGTCTGGGCCCAGTCCACCCCCAGACTCACGCCGCTGAAGTTCACGCTGGACTTCCGCGTCACGGGCCAGACCGCGCCCTTTTTCCTCGCGCAGAGCAAGGGTTACTACAGGGACGAGGGCCTGGATGTGAGCATCGACGTGGGCGCGGGCTCGGTCGCATCCATCACCCGCATCGCCAGCGGCGTCTACCAGATGGGCCTGGGCGACATCAGCTCCCTGATCGAATTCCAGGCACAGAACCCAGGCACGCCTTTGGTGCAGGCGGTCTACCAGTACTACAACCGCGCACCATTCGTGATCATCGGTCGCAAGGACCGTGGCATCACCACCGACTTCGGCAGCCTCAAGGGCAAACGCATCGCGGCGGCGGCCGTTGAAGCCACGCGCCGCGCCTGGCCCATGGTGGCCAACAGGCTGCGCGTCGGCGCCGACCACTTCCAGTGGGTGACGACCGACTTCAGCGCGCGCGACAACGTGATGGTGCGCGGCGACGTGGACGGCGCGACCTACTTCCACGACTCGGCGGTGTCGCTGTTCGCCCGCCTCAAGACCGATGAGCTGTCCATCCTCAAGTACACCGACGCGGGCGTGAACCTCTATGGCAACGCCATCCTCGCGAGCAACGCCATGATCACCCAGCAGCCGGCGCTGGTGGCGGGTTTCCTGCGCGCCACCAACCGCGCGCTGCAGGAAACGCTGGCCAACCCCACGGCCGCCATCGCGGCCGTCAAGCAGCGCGAGTCCATACTGGACGAAAAGGTGGAGCTGGAACGCTGGCGCCTGACCGCCCAGTACGTGACCGGCCCCGATGTGCTCAGCCACGGCCTGGGCGACGTGCGCAAGTACCTGCTGGAGCAGCAGCTCGACCAGGTGGCCGAGGTGTTCGGCCTGAAGCACAAGCCCGGCGCCGAAGGCCTGTTCAACCGCGCCATGCTGCCGGCGGCTGGCGAGCGCGCGTTCAGGGCATGAACATGACGCTGCCTATAGAACACACCCTGGATGAACGCGACGGCACCTACCTGCGCCGCGCCATCGGCTGGTCGCTCACCGCGCGTGAGCGTGGCAACCGGCCGTTCGGTGCCATCGTGGTTTCGGACGACGGCGAGGTGCTGGCCGAGGCGTGGTGCAACACCGGCGAGACCGGCGACTGCACCGGCCACGCCGAGACCAACGCGGTGCGCCAGCTCACGCCGCGCGTGGGCCGCGAGGTGCTGGCGCGCGCCACGCTCTACTCGTCTGCCGAGCCGTGCGTGATGTGCGCGGGCGCGATCTTCTGGGCCAACATCGGCCGCGTGGTGTACGGGATCGATGCCGTGCGGCTGCGCGTGTTCCGGGGCGAACGGCCCGAACAGCGCGACGCCGAGCTGTCGTGCCGCGACGTGTTCGCGGCCTCACCGCACCCCATCGATTGCGTGGGCCCGGCGCTGATTGGCGAGGCCAGCGAGCCGCACGTCGGCTTCTGGAACCGCTGAGGCGTCCTGCGGCGCCGCCGGGCGGCCCTGCCACGCGGGGCCGGTGCAGCCGGCCAGCAGGCTGGCCTCGGGGTCGCTCCAGCGCGTGTGCACCTGGGCCAGGTCCAGCACCGTGGGAAACCAGTTGTCGTGGGTGGCGGGCCGCGCCGCGCGGGTGCGCAGGCAGCCCTCGTCCAGGGCCATGGTCCGGCGCATGGCAGGTGACAGCCACATCAGCAGGGGCACGCGGGTCTGCTCGTCGGGTGCGAGGGCGTAGGGCATGCCATGCAGGTACAGGCCTTTCTCGCCCAGCGATTCGCCGTGGTCCGACACGTAGAGCAGGCCGGTGGCGCCGGGTTGGCTGCGCAGCCAGCGCACCACGCCCGCCAGCAGGTCGTCGGTGGCGCGCACGCTGTTGTCGTAGGCGTTCACCACCTGCTCGCGCGGGCAGCCCTGCAGCGCGGCGCTGGTGCACTCCGGGCCGAAGGCCTTGAGCGCAGCCGGGGTCCGCTTGTAATACGCCGGCCCATGGCTTCCCATCTGGTGCAGCACCAGCACCGTGCCGTGCGCCCGCTGCCCGGGCGTGAGCCGCTGCAGCGCGGCCGGCAGCGCCTGCAGCAGCGCCGTGTCCTGGCATTCGCCGCCGTCACACAGCGCGCCGGGCACCAGCTCGCGCGCGTCGGCATGGGGCACGCGTTCGCACACGCCCTTGCAGCCGGACTGGTTCTCCACCCACATCACGCCCATGCCGGCGCGCTGCAGCAGATCCAGCAGGTTCTCGTGGCGCCCGGTGCGGGCGGTGTAGCGCTCGCGCCCCAGGTGCGAGAACAGGCAGGGCACCGAGGTCTCGGTGTTGGTGCCGCAGGAACGGGCGTCGCCGAAGTAGGTCAGACCGCCCTCGCCCATCAGCGCCTTGAGCTGCGGCGTGGTGTCGCGCGCGTAGCCGCCCAGGCCGAAGTTGGCAGCCCGCGTGGTCTCGCCGACCACCAGCACCAGCAGGGGGGCCGGCACGGCGCCGTCGGGGCGCCGCGCGTCCTCGCCGATGGGCAACAGCGGCTGCCGGGCCAGATTGACCGAACCGTGCGCCTGGCGCGCCAGCGCATAGGCGGTGTTGTAGGGGTTGACGCGGTAGCGCAGGTCCTTGTGGTTGCGCATCAGGGACGCCAGGTCCTGGAAACCCAGCCACAGCAGCGCCAGCGCGGCCACCAGGGCCAGAGCGGCGAGGCCGGCCTGCAGCGGCAGCCGCCGGGCCACGGGCCGCTCGGGCTGGCGCCACCACCACCAGCCGGGCAGGGCCACGCCCAGCAGCAGGGCCGCGCCCAGCCCCGGTGACAGCAGGTCGCGCACCTCGCGCGCGTCGGTGTGCAGCGCGTTGCCCACCATGGTCGGATCGACCACGATGCCGTAGCTCAGCATGAAGTGGCTGCTCAGGGCGGCGGTGAGCAGCAGCAGCACCCCCGCCGGACGGCGCCAGGCCGGCCAGATCACCAGCGCCAGCGTGGCCAGCAGCAGCAGGAACAGTGCCCCGCCCAGCAGCGCCAGCGTGGCCAGCAGGTGCGGCCCGGTCATTTCGGGCAGGTGTGCAAGGCTCAGCCACAGCGGCAGGTTGCCCGCGCTGGCCAGCCAGGCCGCCAGCACGGCCAGCAGCACCGCCGGGTGCCGGCCGTGCGCGGGTGCGGGTGCGGGTGCGGGAACAGAAGGACGGGCGAATGGCATGGCGCGGACCTGACCGATGGCAATCCCGCCATGGTCGGCACGCCGGCTTATCGGCGCCTTAAACGGACGGGGCGGCGGGCCAGCGCAGCGCGAAGCGCGTGGTGTAGGGTGGCGGGGCGCTTTCGCGCGCCAGCACCAGCCCCTGCCAGGCGGCCAGGCGTTCGGTCAGGCGCAGGCCCAGCCCCAGACCGCCGCCGGCCACCTCGGCGCCGGCGCCGCCGCGCTGGCCGTCGTCGTGCACGGCCAGCCACAGGCCCCGCGCGTCCTCGCCCAGCGCCACCTCCACCTGGGTGCCGCGCGGCGTGTGCCGCAGGGCGTTGTCCACCAGGTTGCGCAGCGCCAGCTCCAGCATCAGCCGGTGGCCCGGCGCCTGCCGGCCAGCCATTGCGTCGGGCACCTGCAACGCCAGCACGTGGCCCGAGGCGTGGGCCTGCTGCGCGAAGGGCGCGAGCACGCCGGCGGCCAGCTCGGGCAGCGCGACCGGCTCGGTCTCGCGCCGGTCCAGCGCGTGCGCGCGGGACAGCTCGATCAGCTGGCCGAGGATGTGCCCGGCGCGCAGGGCGTCCTGCTCGGTCTGCCGCAGGGCGGCGGCGCGCTCCTCGGGCGTGGCGGCTTCGCGGGCGGCGCGCGCCTGCCAGACGATGGCCGCCAGCGGCGTGCGCATCTCGTGCGCCACGTCGGACGCGAAGGCGCGTTCGCGCGCCACCTGGCCCTGCAGCTGCCGCACCAGGCGGTTGATGGCATCCACCGTGGCGGCCATCTCGGTGAAGCGGTGGTGCTCGTCCAGCGTCTGTCCGGCCGCGGTGTCGAGCGCCGCGATGTCGTCGGACAGCTGGTTCAGCGGCCGCAGGCCGCGCCGGATCGCCCACGCCAGCAGCAGCGCCACCAGCGGGATGACGAAGAGGACTGGCCGTGCGATGTGCCTCGCGATGTCGCCCGCCAGGTGGTCGCGGTGGTCCATGGCCATCATCAGCACCAGCCGCGCCTCGCCGCCACGCACCTGCAGCACCCGCCATTCGGCACCTTCGGTGTCCAGCACGGTCTGGTGGCCGTCGCGCAGCGATGCGGTCATCAGCGGCGCCATGCCGTGCGAATCCCACACCAGATCGCGGCCCTGCCAGCGCAGCACGCGCAGTTCGGGCGAGTCCGGGTCGGGGCGCAGCAGCGGCAGCGTGAGGGCGAGGCGGTCCACCGGCGGCGACCCCGCCACCGCCACATCGATCAGCAGCCGCGCCGCCGCCGTCAGCTGGCCATCGGTCAGCTCGCGGCCCTCATGGCGCCCGGTGCTCCAGGCCACCAGCACCAGGCTGGCCCAGACCAGGCCCAACGCCGCCAGCGCCCACAGCCAGAGGTGGCGCCAGAGCTTGCGGGGTGCCGCGTGTTTCATGCGCCGTCCGGCCGCGGGATGAAATAGCCGACGCCGCGCACGGTCTGTATCAGCTCATTGCCCAGCTTGCGGCGCAGGTGGTGCACGTGCACCTCGATCGCGTTGCTCTCCAGCAGCTCGTCGAAGCCGTAGAGCGCGGCTTCGAGCCGGTCGCGCGCCAGCACCTGGCCGCGCGCCTGCAGCAGCGCCAGCAGCAGCGCGTATTCCTTGCCGCGCAGCGTCACCGGCTGGCCGGCGCGGCGCACGGTGTGCGCGGCCGGATCCACCTCGATGTCGCCGTGGCGTATCAGCGGATCGGCGCGGCCCGCGCTGCGCCGCAGCGCCACGCGCATGCGCGCCAGCAGCTCCTCGGGCGCCACGGGCTTGACCAGGTAGTCGTCGGCGCCGCGGTCCAGTCCGGTCACGCGGTCGGGCAGCGCGTCGCGCGCGGTCATGATGAGCACCGGCACGTCACCGGGCGTGCCGCTGCCCACCGGGCCGCGCGCACGCAGCCGGCGCAGGCCGTCCAGTCCGTCGCCATCGGGCAGGCCCAGGTCCAGCAGGACGAGGTCGAAACGTTCGGCCTGCAACGCGGCCAGCGCCTGCGACAGCCGCGCGCACGCGTCCACCGCATAGCCCGACGCGCGCAGCGTGGCCGCCAGCCCCTGGGCAATGCCCGGGTCGTCCTCGACGATCAGCACTCGCACCGTGGTTCCATCCGTTTAAGGCGCCGCTAAGGCGCTGCCGCTGCAATCGCGGCATGCCTGTGTTTGCCTTGCGGCCTTTTTTCATTGTGACACTGTGGCTGGGCGCGCTGGCGCTGGCCTGGGACGGCAGCGGCCTGGACGTGGTGGTGATGCACGCGCTGGGCGATGCCCAGGGGTTCGGGCTGCGCCACCACCCGCTGCTGGAGCGGGTGCTGCACGACGGCATGCGCCAGGTGGCCACCGCCGTGTTGCTGGCTACGCTGGCGCTGCTGACCGCCCGACCGCGCCGCTGGCCCTGGAGCGAACGCGCGGCCGTGGCGCTGGGCCTGGTGCTCGCGCTGGCAGTGGTCAACACCATCAAGCGCCACAGCCTGACCAGCTGCCCGTGGGACCTGCAGGCTTTCGGCGGCGTGGCGCGCCACGTGTCGCACTGGGTCTGGGGCGTTGCCGACGGCGGCAGCGGCCACTGCTTTCCCGGAGGTCACGCCTCGGGCCTTGCCGCGCTGCTGCCGCTGGCGCTGCCGGGCCTGGGCGCCCGCGAGGCCGACGCCCGGCACCGATCGGGCGTGCTGCTGGCGCTGCTGGCCGCCGCCACCGCCGGCCTGGGCCTGGTGCAGACGCTGCGCGGCGCCCACTACCCCAGCCACACGCTGTGGACGCTGTGGCTGTGCTGGACCGCCGGCGGCGCCCCCTGGGCCCTGCGGGCGGCGTGGCTACACTGGCGGCCATGCCCTGGCACGCCCAACTCGAACTCGACTACCAGCGCCGCGACGGCGCCACGCGCCTGACCCACCGCCACCAGGGTCCGCTGCGCATCTTCCAGAGCCTGTACCCCGAGGGCGACGCCGTCTGCCACAACGTGGTGGTGCACCCGCCCGGCGGGCTGGTGGGCGGCGACACGCTGGACATCCGGGTGTGCGTGCAGGCAGGCGCACACGCCTTCGTGGGCACGCCGGGCGCCACCCGCTTCTACCGCAGCGAGGGTGAGCCCGCTCACCAGCGCGTGGTGGCCGACCTGCAACCCGGCGCGCGGCTGGAATGGCTGCCGCTCGAGGCCCTGGCCTTCAGCGGCTGCCAGGCACACAACGATCTGCGGCTCACGCTCGCGCCTGGTGCCGAAGCCCTGTTCTGGGACGTGCTCGCGCTGGGCCAGCCCGCCGCCGGCCGACCGTTCGAACGCGGCGAAATCCACCAGCACCTCGAAATCCCCGGGCTGTGGCTGGAGCGCAGCCGCATCGCCGCCGACGACACCCGGCTGCTGGACGCCCCGCTGGGCCTGGACGGACAGCGCTGCCTCGGCTTGCTGGCCTTTGCCGCCGGCACGCCGCTGGAGGTGGCCCGGCGCGATGCGCTGCTGGATGCCGCGCGCGAAGTGATCGACAACGGTGCGCTTCGCGAACGTGCCGGCGCCACCAGCCCCAACCCGCAGATGGTGGTGGTGCGGGTGCTGGGGCCGGTGGTGGAGCCGGTGATGGCGCTGCTGCAGCGGGTGTGGGCGGCGTGGCGCCCGCTGGCCTGGGGCCTTGCGTCGCAGCGACCACGGGTCTGGGACGTCTGACTCAGACGACGCCCCGCTCCCGCAACGCCGCCAGCTCGGCTGCATCCACCCCCAGCTCCCCGTAGACCTCGGCGTTGTGCTCGCCCACTGCAGGCCCGCTGCGCGGTGTGGGCGCACGGTGGTTGGAAAAACGCGGCACCACGCACGGCGCGGGGATTTCGCCCAGCTCCGGATCGGGCAGCCGGATGATGGCCTGGCGTGCCACGATCTGCGGATCGGCCAGGGCATCGGCGATGTTGTAGACCTTGCTGTGCGGCACCTCGAAACGGACCAGCTGCCGCTGGAGGTCGGCCAGCGTGTGGCTGTGGCACCAGTCCGCGACCATGGCATCGATCTCGTCGCCGTGCTGCAGGCTCGCAGCCGTGGTGGCAAAACGCGGGTCATCCAGGAGTTCCGCGCGCCCCATGGCCTCGAAGATGCGCCGGAAGGTCTTGCCGCTGGTGCCCACGATGGTCAGCCAGTGGCCGTCCTGGGTGGCGAAAATGTTGGACAGCGCGGAATAGGTGGCGCGGGCGCCGGTGCGTTCGCGCGTGATGCCCATCAGCTGGTGCTCCACCGCCAGCGGATCCACCAGGCGCAGCAGGGCCTCGGTGGCCGAGAGATCGATCTCGCAGCCGCGCGGCGTTCCGGCGGGTTGCCGGGCTCGCCCCGCCACCGCCGCGGCGATCGAGAAAGCGCCGAACAGGCCCGCGATGACATCGCCCAGCGGATGGTTCATGTGCTGCGGAGACCGGCCGGCCTCGCCCGTGAGGTGGGCGAAACCGCTCATGGCCTCGAAGATGCGCGCGAAGCCAGGCCGGCTCGCATAGGGCCCCGTCTGGCCGAAACCCGTGACGCGCAGGACGATCAGGTCGGGGTTGTGCGCATGCAGGGTGGCCAGGTCGAGTCCCCAGCGGTCCAGGGTGCCGGTGCGGAAGTTCTCCACCAGCACGTCGTAGCGCGGCAGCATGCGCAGCAGCAGCTCCCGCCCTTCGGGCTTGCGCACGTCCAGCGAGATGCCGCGCTTGCCGCGGTTGGCGACCTTCCAGTACAGGGCATGCTCGCCCATGACGGGCAGCATGTGGCGCAGCGTGTCGCTGCCGTCGGGCAGTTCGAGCTTGGTGACCTCGGCGCCCAGGTCGCCGCACAGCGTGGTCGCGAACGGGGCGGCCAGCACCGTGGCCATGTCCAGGATGCGGACGCCCTGCAACGGGCCAGTCGGGGCGGAAGCGGTATCGGGCATGCGACTGCTCACTCCGCCTTGATGTTGTTGTCCTTGACGATCTTCGTCCAGGTGCCGATCTGCTGGCGCAGGTAGGCGCCGAACTGCTCGGGCGTGTTGGCCACCACTTCATAGCCCATGTCCACCAGCCGCTTGCGCGTGACCGGGTCCGAGACGGCCTTCATCAGCGCCGCGTGCAGCTTCTCCACGATGGCGGGCGGCGTGTTGGCCGGCAGCATGAGCCCGAAGGTGCCCCCGATGTCCAGCGGCGGGTAGCCGGCCTCGGCAAGCGTCGGCACGTCGGGCAGCAGCGGGGAGCGCTGGCTCGACAGGATGGCCAGCGCCCGCACCTTACCGGCCTTGACCTGGGGACCCGAGGGAATCATGGCGTCCACGGCCACTTCCACCTGGCCGCCCATGAGATCAGCCAGCGCGGGCGCGCTGCCCTTGTACGGGATGTGGACCATGTTCAGACCCAGGCGCGCCTTCAGCAGCTCGCCCCCCAGGTGACTGATGCTGCCGGTGCCGGCGCTGCCATAGCTCAGGCCGTCCGATCGGGCCTTGCTCTGCTCCACCAGCTCCTGGATGTTCCTGACCGGCAGTTTGGAGCCCACCAGCAGGAGGCCGGGGTTGTTGACCAGCAGCGACAGCGGGGTCAGATCCTTCAGCGGGTCATAGGACGTCCTGATGCCCAGCGCCGTGTTGAGGTAGATGGGCGCCCCCACGGCCAGCAGGTTGTAGCCGTCGGGCGCGGCGCGCACCACGGCCTCGGTGGCATTGATGGTGCCGCCGCCGGGCCGGTTCTCCACCACGATGGGCTGGCCCAGCGCCTCGGACATCCCGGGAGCGACGGCACGCATCACCAGATCGGTGCCGCCACCGGGCGCATAGGGAACGATCAGCCGGATGGGCCTGTTCGGGAAGTTGCCCGCGCCCTGGGCGAAGGCGGGGCCGGCCAGGGCAGTGGCCACGGCGGCCAGGCAGGCCAGGGGGCGCAGGCGCATCGATAACGTCATGGGTTGTCTCCTTGTTCGGGGTGATGCTGGGGAAAGGGTGTCGGGCCGGCCGGCGTGGCTCAGCCTGCGATGGCGGTGGCGGTGGCGGACCACGCGCCATTCGCGCCAGCCAGTCCATCGAGGCTGGCGCGCGCCTCGTCCACGATGCCGGTCATGACTTCGGCCACGCTGCGCACCTGGTTGAAGTAGGCGATGCTCTGGCCGGCGGGGTGGTGCATGAGCGGCTGCACCTCGTGCTCGTCGATCGCGCCGAGCAGGTCGCCCACGAGGATGTCCTGCAGCGGCATCTTCAGGGGGGACGGGGCGCCGGGGGCGGCCCACTCCTCGGACCAGGCGCTGCGGATCTGGCGCAAGGTCTTGCCGCTGTCGGCGCGCGAGATCACGGTGTCCTCGCTGCGGGCGGCCAGCAGCTTGTTCCGGATCACCGGGTGCATGTGGTGCTCTGCCGTGGTGAGCCACGCCGTGCCCATCCACACCCCCTGGGCGCCCATGGCGAGCGCAGCCAGCAGGTGGCGGCCCGTTGCCACCCCGCCGGCCGCCAGCACCGGCACGTCGCCCGCCAGGTCGACGATCTGGGGCACCAGCGAAAAGGTGCCGATGGTGCCGGTGTGCGCACCCGCGTCATAGCCCTGGGCCACCAGGATGTCGATGGGCTTGGCCAGGGCGCTCTGTGCATGCTTGGGCGAACCCACCAGCGCCAGCACCAGTTTGCCGTCCGCCTTGGCCCGCTCGATGATGTCCATTGGCGATCCGATGCCACACGCCAGCAGGTTCACGTCCGAACGCAGAACCATTTCCAGCTGCTGCTTCGCCGACTCTTCCGAGCGCACGAAGCGCGAACGCATGCCCGCCTGCGTAGCCGGGGGCACGGCGTATTTTTCCTGGATGCCCCGCACGAAGGCGCGATGGGCCTCGGGCAGCTGGGCCTCGATGGCGGCCCGGTCGTTGGTCTCCGGCATGCCCGTGGGCAGGACCAGGTTCACACCGAACGGCCGGTCACCCACTTGCGCGCGGATCCACGCCAGCTCGTGCCTGATCTCCTCGGGGGTGTGGCGTGTCGCGCCCAACACGCCCAGACCACCTGCCTTGCAGATGGCCACGACGGCTGCAGCGTCGTGCGCAAAGCCGAACACGGGGTGGGCGATGCCCAAGCGGCGGCTCAGGCGGGTTTGAAGAGGTTGTCTGGTTGTCACAAAGTCTCCTGATTTTGCTTGATTGACTAATATTTCGTCAATATGACGTATAATTATTCACACTATTCAAGTAAAGTCAACGTGCTCTGGAAAATGGCGCCATGACCTCTGCCCCTCCCCTCCCGCCTTCGGCCGATGCGGCCGCCCATGCCGAGAAAGACCCCCAGTTCGCCTACACGCTGGCCAAGGGGCTGGAGGTGCTGCGCGCTTTCGACGTGGCCTCGCCCACGCTGAGCAACCGGGAAATCGCCGTGCGGACCGGTATCGGGCGGCAGACGGTGGTGCGGCTGACCCGCACGCTGGCCCAGCTGGGCTACTTGCGCTACAACGAGGCGGCGGCGCGCTACCGGCTGGCACCGCCGGTGCTGTCCTTTGGCTACCCGCTGCTCTGCCAGCTGGGCGTGCGCCAGCTCGCGCGCCCGCACATGCAGGAGCTGGCCGACTTCGCCCATGGGGCGGTGTCACTGGCCATGCGCGGCGGCGACGAGCTGGTGCTGATCGAAAGCTGCGTGGACCGCAATGCCCCCTCCGGCCGCCCCGATGTGGGCGCCGGCCGCAACTTTCACGACACCTCTCTGGGTCATGTGTATTACTGCGCCGCGGATGCCGCGGAGCGCGCCGAGCTCGAAGCCGTGATGCGCCAGCGCGATCCGCAGAACGGCGCGACCCTGCAGCAACGGTTGGCGGCTTCGCGCGCGCAGTTCGATGCGCACGGGTATTGCATCGTCGCCTCGCCCGGGGCGGGCATCACGGCGGCGGCGGTGGTGGCGGACGTGATTGAAGGCGAGCGGATGATCCTCAACTGCGCGGTGGCCCAGTTCCACCTGCAGCCGGACACCATGGAGACGCAGATCGCACCGCGCCTGCACAACCTGGTCCGCATGCTGCGCAACGCCACCGGGCGGCGCGCCTGACCGTCAGGGCTGGAACAGTCCCGTCACCCGCTCGCGGAACCAGCGGTTGCCCGGGTCGGCCTCGAAGCGCCGGCTCCAGTGCAGGTAGACGGTGAAATCGCGCCCGGCGAAGGGCGGCTCCACCAGCGCGCAGCCGTCGCCGAGCACGAAGCCTTGGGCGATGTTGCGCGGCATCACGGCGCACAGATCCGTGGCCCGCACGATGGCGGGCAGCACCATGAAGTGTTCGGTGGTCAGACGCAACCGCTCCTGCAGGCCGGTCTGCTGCAGCAGGTGCAGCGTGTCGGCGTGGCTGCGCACGGCCACGAACTCCAGCTGATGCAGGGCCTTGAACAGCGCCGCCGGACGCAGCGCGCGCAGCGCCGGCAGGCGTGGGTGGCCGGCACGCATCAGCACGATGTAGCGGTCCCGCACCAGCGCCGCGCGTTGCGTGTCCTTGACCTGTGGCAGGTGGCCGAAAGCGAAATCGATGGCGCCGGTGTCCAGGGCGTCGGCGATGGCCACCTGGGGCAGCGGTTGCGTGGCCACGCGCACGCCGGGCGCGGCGCGGCGCAGGTCGGCCATCAGGTCGGGCAGGAAGCGGCCTTCGCCGATGTCGCTCATGTGCAGGTTGAACACGCGGCGCGAGTGCGACGGCTCGAAATCGCTGGTGTCCGACAGCGCCTGCGATAGCACCGCCAGCGCGCCCTGCACCGCGTCGGCCAGCGCCACCGCGCGCGGTGTGGGCCTGACGCCCCCCGGAGCGCGCACGAACAGCGGGTCCTTGAGCCGCAGGCGCAGCCGCGTGAGGCCCTGGCTCGCGGCCGGCTGGGTCAGGCCCAGGCGCCCGGCCGCGCGGCTCACGTTGCCCGCGCGGTAGACCTCGTCGAACAGGCGCAGCAGATTCAGATCCAGCTGGTTGATATGCATGAATCTAATGAAACTTAGTCAGATCATTGTATTGATGGATGGACAAGAGCGGCCGATACTGCGGCGCACTACACGGAGACACCCAAGGTGGAAGTTTCATTTCACGAAGAGATACGGTCGTTGCGCCTGGGCGCGGGCGAGACCTTCCATGGCGAGGGCATCCTAGCCATCACCAAGGCGCTGCTGCAATCGGGCGTGGCCTATGTGGGCGGCTACCAGGGCGCGCCCGTATCGCACCTGCTGGACGTGATGGTGCAGGCCAAGCCCTACATGCAGGAGCTGGGCGTGCACGTGGAGGCCTGCTCCAACGAGGCCTCGGCCGCCGCCATGCTGGGCGCCTCCATCCACTACCCGCTGCGCGGCGCGGTGACCTGGAAATCCATCGTCGGCACCAACGTGGCCGCCGATGCGCTGTCCAACCTGGCATCGCCCGGCGTGACCGGCGGCGTGCTGATCGTGGTGGGCGAGGACTACGGCGAAGGCGCGAGCGTGATCCAGGAGCGCACCCACGCCTACGCGCTCAAGTCCACGATGTGCCTGCTGGACCCACGCCCCGACCTCGAGCGCATGGTGCACATGGTGGAACACGGCTTCCGACTCTCGGAAGCGTCCAGCATGCCCGCCGTGCTCGAACTGCGCATCCGCGCCTGCCACGTGCGCGGCAGCTTCGCGGCCAAGGACAACGTGCCGCCGCCGCTGTCCACCCGCCAGCTCATCGACGAGCCAGCCTCGTTCGACTACATGCGGCTGGCCCACCCGCCGGTCACCTTCCGGCACGAGAAGCTCAAGGGCGAGGAACGCCTGCCGGCCGCGCGCCGCTACATCGTCGAGAACCATCTCAACGAGCAGTTCGAAGGCGAACATGCCGATCTCGGCATCGTGGTGCAGGGCGGGCTCTACAACACGCTGATCCGCACGCTGCAGCAGTTCGGCCTGGCCGATGCCTTTGGCGAAACGAAGATTCCGCTGCTGGTGCTCAACGTCACCTACCCGCTGGTGCCCGACCAGCTCAAAGACTTCTGCGTGGGCAAACGCGCGGTACTGATGGTGGAAGAAGGCCAGCCCGAGTACATCGAGCAGGAGCTGGCCACACTGCTGCGCCGCGCCGACATCCAGACGCCGCTGCACGGCAAGGACATGCTCCCTCACGCGGGCGAGTACACCGCCGAGGCCCTGGCCGGCGGCATTGCCCGGTTTTCCGAGCGCTACCTTGGCGAAGCCACCGGCCGCGATGCCCACGCCTGGCTGGAAAGCAACCGGCAGCGCCGCGCCGAGACTGGCCGCCAGCTGGCCGCGCCCCTGCCAGCGCGCCCGCCGGGCATGTGCATCGGCTGCCCCGAGCGGCCCGTGTTCTCGGCGCTCAAGCTCGCGCAGCAGGACGTGGGACCGGTGCACATCGCGGGCGACATCGGCTGCCACGCGCTTGCCACCTTCGAACCCTTCTCGTTCGGCCACTCCATCCTGGGCTACGGCATGAGCCTGGCCAGCCGCGCCGGTGTGTCGCCGGTGATGAAGCGGCGCGTGCTGTCCATCATGGGCGACGGCGGCTTCTGGCACAACGGCCTGCTCACCGGCGTGCAGAGCGCGCTGTTCAACGGCGACGACGCGGTGCTGCTGATCTTCAAGAACGGCTACACATCGGCCACCGGCACGCAGGACATCATCTCCACACCCAGCGAGACCGCCAAGGACAACGCCGCCGACAAGCGCCAGAGCCTGGCCCACATGGACCAGACCATAGAGAACACCCTCAAGGGCCTGGGCGTACAGTGGCTGCGCACGGTGCACACCTACGAGGTCGACAATGTGCGCGCGACCTTGACCGAGGCCTTCTCCACCGAATTCCAGGGCCTCAAGGTCATCGTGGCCGAAGGCGAATGCCAGCTGGAGCGCCAGCGCCGCATCAAACCCTGGATCGCCTCGCTGCTGAAAAAGGGCCAGCGGGTGCAACGCGTGAAATACGGTGTGGACGAAGACGTGTGCAACGGCGACCACGCCTGCATCCGCCTCTCGGGCTGCCCCACGCTCACGCTCAAGGACAACCCCGACCCGCTCAAGGTCGATCCGGTGGCCACCGTGATCGACGGCTGCGTGGGCTGCGGCCTGTGCGGCGCCAACGCGCATGCGGCGACCCTGTGCCCGTCGTTCTACCGCGCTGAAGTCATACAGAACCCACGCTGGCACGAACGGTTGTTCGACGCCCTGCGTCGCCCCTTCATCCGCCTGCTCCAGCCGACCTGACCATGAATTCCCGACAACCCATCTCCCTGCTGCTCTGCGCCCTGGGTGGCGAAGGCGGCGGCGTGCTGACCGGCTGGCTGGTGGACGCCGCGCGCCACGCGGGTTACCTGGCCCAGGCCACCTC
This sequence comes from uncultured Comamonadaceae bacterium, assembly GCA_946482115.1. The sequence goes on along the minus strand of CAMLQP010000010.1, from coordinate 7,791 downwards.
CATCCCCGGCGTGGCGCAGCGCACCGGCGCCACCACCTACTATCTGGAGGTATTCCCGGTGCCGCTGGCCCAGCTGGGCGGCAAGCGTCCGGTGTTCGGCCTCAACCCGCTGCCTGGCCGGCTCGATGCGCTGGTGTCGTCCGAGCTGCTGGAGACCGGCCGCCAGATCGGCAACGGACTGACCTCGGACACCCACACGCTGGTCATCACCTCCTCGTCGCGCACGCTGACCACGGCCGAAAAAATGGTGATGGGCGACGGCCGGCGCGACAGCGCCGAGCTGCAGCAGCTGGTGCGCGACCACAGCCGCGCCCACCACGTGCTGGACATGGCCGCGCTCACCCGCGAGGCCGGCACCATCGTGAGCGCCGTCATGCTGGGGGCGATTGCGGCCAGCGGCCTGCTGCCTTTTGCGCGCGCCGACTACGAGGCCGTGATCGGCCCCAAGGACAAGGCCAGTCTCAAGGGCTTTGCGCTGGCCTTCGACGCCGTGACCGCGCAGCGCGGCCAGGCCGCCTACGTGCAGGCCGTGCTGGACGGCGACCAGGCCCCGCGCGTGGCACTGCCCACGCTGCCCGAGGCCCTGGCGCGCGATTTCCCGCCCGCCGTGCACGACATCGTGGCGCTGGGCCATGCGCGCGCCTGCGAATACCAGGACGCCTCCTATGGGGAGCGTTACGCCGCGCGCCTGCAGCGCGTGCTGGCCGCCGAACGCGCGGGTGACCCGGGTGGCGCCCACGGCTTTGCCACCACCCGCGAGACGGCGCGCTGGCTGGCCCTGTGGATGGCCTTTGACGACATCGTGCGCGTGGCCGACCTGAAAAGCCGCGCGAGCCGCCGCCAGCGCGTGGCCGGCGAGGTGAAGCTGGCCGCTGGCGACCTGCTGCGCGTGTACGACCACTTCAAGCCCGGCGCGGCCGAGTTCGCGGCGATGCTGCCGCAAGGCCTGGCGCGCCGCGTGCTGGCCTGGGATGCGAAACGCCAGGCCGGCGGCAAAGCCGCCTGGGCACTGCCGCTCAAGATCGCGAGCCACGGCGTTTTCGGGCTGCTGGCGCTGCGCAGCCTGGCGGCCATGAAGCGCCTGCGCCCGCTGGGCCAGCGCTTCGCCACCGAGCAGGCCCTGATCGACCGCTGGCTGGACGCCGTGGTGAGCGGCGCGCAGGCCGATGCCACGCTGGGCCTGGAACTCGCGCGCTGCGGCCAGCTGATCAAGGGCTATGGCAGCACCAACGAACGCGGCAAGGACAACCTGCTGCACATCGTGGACCATCTCGCGCAGGCCGGCCGCGCCGAGGCCGTGGCGCAGGCGCGCACCGCCGCGCTGAGCGACGAGGCCGGCAAGGCCCTGGACCAGGCCCTGCAGCGCCACGGCGCTCCGGCACGCCCTCTCAAGCCCCAGCCGATACGCTGGCACCACAACCCGCGCCTCAAGACGCGGGCCCGCTGATCACGCATACGATCACGAAAACCACCTGTAGGAGACAACGATGAAGACCCTGATCCAGACCACCCTCGCCGCCGCCCTGGCCCTTGGTTTCGCGCCCGCTCTGCTGGCGCAGAACTACCCCGACAAGCCGGTCAGGGTGATCGTCGGCTTCCCGCCCGGCGGCGCGGCCGACCAGATCGCACGCCTTGTCACCGCGCCGCTGGCCGATGCCCTGAAGCAGCCGGTGACGGTGGAGAACCGCCCAGGCGCCAACGGCAACATCGCGGGCGAGGTGGTGGCCAAGTCGCCGGCTGACGGCTACACCCTGCTGATGTCCTCGGGCGGCATGGTCTCCATCAACCCGCACCTCTACCCGGTGATGAGCTACGACCCGGTCAAGGACCTGACGCCAGTGGCCTCGGCCGCCAGCGTGCTGGTCTACCTCATGGCACGTCCCACGCTGGAGGTGAAGGACGCCAAGGATTTCCTCGCCTATGTCAAGGCCAACCCGGGCCGGCTCTCTTATGGCTCGGCCGGCAACGGCAGCTCGCCGCACCTGGCCGGCGAGATGATGAAGGCCCAGGCCGGCCTGTTCGCGGTGCACGTGCCCTACCGGGGCGCCGCGCCCGCCCTCAACGACCTGATGGGTGGGCAGATCGACTTCTATTTCGACCCCGGCATCGGCCTGCAGGCCGCGCGCGCGGGCCGCACCAAGCTGCTGGCGGTGGGAAGCCTGAAGCGCTCGCCACTGTTCCCGGATGTGCCGACACTGGACGAAGTGGGCCTGAAGGGCTTCGACGCCGACAGCGTGTTCGGCTTCTACGCCCCGGCCGGCACACCGCCCGCGGTGATTGCCAAGCTCAACACCGAGATCAACCGCATCCTGGGCACGCAGGCCGTCAAGGACCGCATCACCCAGCTCGGTGGCAACGCGCTGCCGCTGACACCGGCGGCGTTTGGGGCCAAGGTGATGGAAGACTCGAAGCGGTTTGGCGCGCTGATCAAGGCACGCGGGATCAAGGGGGACTGATGCGCTTGTACGCCCTCGGACGCCGGGTGGCCGACTCCGTTCGTGTCCCCCGGGCGCTGCGCGCCCTCCTCCTTTACCTCACTGCGCCGGCCACCCGACGCCCAAGGGCAACCACCACGTAGGCGCACCACCGGTTGCGCGCCTACACCGTTTCAGATTGGAGGGACGGGGTGCCCTGCAGAGCGAAGTAAAGGAGGAGAACCGGCGCAGCCGGTTCGGGGGACATGAGCGGCGCAGGGCACCCCGTCGCTCCCATCCCGCGAGGTATCAACCCCCAGGGTTCAAATCGCCACCAGCTGCCGAATCCCCTTCTCCGCCATCTCGCTGCCCGGCCCGCGCGCGATGACCTCGCCGCGCTCCATCACCAGGTACTGGTCGGCCAGCTGTTCGGCGAAGTCGTAGTACTGCTCGACCAGCAGGATGGCCATGTCGCCGCGGTCGGCCAGCATGCGGATCACGCGGCCGATGTCCTTGATGATGCTGGGCTGGATGCCTTCGGTGGGCTCGTCCAGGATCAACAAACGCGGGCCGGGGGCCAGCGCACGCGCAATGGCCAGCTGCTGCTGTTGTCCGCCCGACAGGTCACCGCCCCGGCGCTTGAGCATCTGCTTGAGCACGGGGAACAGCTCGTACAGGTGCGGGGGCACGGGGGTGGAGCCGCTTTTGTAGGCCAGGCCCATGCGCAGGTTTTCTTCTACGGTGAGGCGGCCGAAAATTTCGCGGCCTTGCGGCACAAAGCCGATGCCGGCGCGCGCCCGGTCGTAGGGCGTGGCCTTGTCGATGGGCTTGCCGTCAAAGCTGATGCTGCCGCTCTTGATGGGCACCAGGCCCATCAGGCTTTTGAGCAGCGTGGTCTTGCCCACGCCGTTGCGGCCGAGCAGCACGGTGACCTTGCCCGGGGTGGCGGTGAGGCTCACGTCACGCAGGATGTGGGAGCCGCCGTAGTACTGGTTGATGTTCTGGACGGTGAGCATGGTGACTTGGAGTGTTTTGGGCCGCTAGCGCTAGTTCAATATGCGCTGGCAGCTATATTTTTGATAGTGAATACCTTCACCGGCCGAGGTACACCTCGATCACGCGCTCGTCGGCCTGCACCTGGTCGAGCGTGCCTTCGGCCAGCACCGAGCCATCGCACAGCACCGTCACTTTTTCGGAGATGGTGCGGATGAAACCCATGTCGTGCTCCACCACCATGAGCGAGTGTTTGCCCTTGAGCGTGAGGAACAGCTCGGCCGTGCGCGCGGTTTCTTCGTCCGTCATGCCCGCCACCGGTTCGTCCAGCAGCAGCAGCTTGGGGTCCTGCATCAGCAGCATGCCAATCTCCAGCCATTGCTTTTGCCCATGGCTCAGGTTGCCCGCCATGCGCGCCACGCTGTCCGCGAGGTGGATGGTGTGCAGCACCTCGGCCAGGCGGTCCGACTGCGCCGAATCGAGCTTGAAGAACATGCTGGACTTCACGCCCTTGTGGGTCTTCAAGGCCAGCTCCAGGTTCTCGAACACCGTGAGCTGCTCGAACACCGTGGGCTTCTGGAACTTGCGGCCGATGCCCAGGCTGGCGATCTCGGGCTCGTTGTGGCGCAGCAGGTCAATCGTGGAGCCGAAGAACACCGTGCCTTTGTCGGGCCGCGTCTTGCCGGTGATGATGTCCATCATCGTGGTCTTGCCCGCGCCGTTGGGGCCGATGATGCAGCGCAGCTCGCCGGGCGCGATATCCAGCGACAGGCCGTTGATGGCCTTGAAGCCGTCGAAGCTCACGTGCACGTCCTCCAGGTAGAGGATGCGGCCGTGGGTCACGTCCACCTCGCCGGCCACCACGGGGCGCGAATAGCCGGCGCGGCGGCCGCCGGATTCGGTCTTGCCGGTGGGCGCGGCGGCGCGAGATTTTTGCAGGCGCTCGGCGCCAGCTTCCATCAGGTCCGGCGTCATGCCTTGCCTCCGTTGCGGATTTTGCGAACCAGCCCCACCACGCCCTGCGGCAGGAACAGCGTGACGACGATGAACAGCCCGCCCAGGAAATACAGCCAGAACTCGGGGAAGGCCACGGTGAGCCAGCTCTTGGCGCCGTTGACGATGAAGGCACCGATGATGGGGCCCACCAGCGTGGCGCGCCCGCCCACCGCCGCCCAGATGGCGATCTCTATGCTGTTGGCGGGCGACATCTCGCTGGGGTTGATGATGCCGACCTGCGGCACGTAGAGCGCGCCGGCCACGCCGCACATCATGGCCGAGAGCGTCCAGATGGCGAGCTTGTAGCGCGCCGGGTTGTAGCCGCAGAACATGACGCGGTTCTCGGCATCGCGCACCGCCTGCAGCACACGGCCGAACTTGGAGCGCACGATCCAGCGGCCCAGCAGAAAGAAGCCCAGCAGCGTGGCGCCGGTGAGCGCGAACAGGAAGACCCGCATCTCCGAGGTGGTGACGGGTATGCCCAGCAGGCGCTTGAAATCGGTGAAGCCGTTGTTGCCGCCAAAGCCGGTCTCGTTGCGGAAGAACAGCAGCATGGCCGCGAAGGTGAGCGCCTGCGTGATGATGGAGAAGTACACGCCCTTGATGCGCGAACGGAAGGCGAAGAAGCCGAACACGAAGGCCAGTGCGCCCGGCACCAGCACGATCAGGAACAGCGTGGCGACAAAGCTGTCCGACAGCGCCCAGTGCCAGGGCAGTTCCTTCCAGTCCAGGAACACCATGAAGTCGGGCAGATGGCTCTTGTACTGGCCGTCGGTGCCGATCTGGCGCATCAGGTACATGCCCATCATGTAGCCCCCCAGCGCGAAGAACAGGCCGTGGCCCAGGCTCAGGATGCCGGTGTAGCCCCAGATCAGGTCCATGGCGAGCGCGGCGATGGCGTAGCACATGATCTTGCCCAGCAGCGTGACCATGTGGTCGCTCAGGTGCAGCGGGTGGTCGGCCGGCAGCGCGAGGTTGAGCACCGGCGCCACCGCGCAGACCACGATCAGCGCGACGAGGAAGACCGCCCAGCCGGTGCGGCCCAGCAGCGGTTGTTTTTCGGGCAGCACCACGGAGCTTGCAGATTCAGGGTTTTTCATGCCTCTGCGCTCCGGCCCTTCATCGCGAACAGGCCCTGCGGGCGTTTCTGGATGAAGATGATGATGAACACCAGCACGGCGATCTTGGCCAGCACCGCGCCGGCCCAGCCTTCGAGCAGCTTGTTCAGGAAGCCCAGACCCAGCGCCGCGTAGACGGTGCCGATGAGCTGGCCCACGCCGCCCAGCACCACCACCATGAACGAATCCACGATGTAGCCCTGACCGAGGTCGGGGCCGACGTTGCCGATCTGGCTCAGGGCGCAGCCGGCCAGACCCGCCACGCCCGACCCCAGCGCGAAGGCGTAGGTGTCGATGCGGGCGGTGTTCACGCCCATGCAGGAGGCGATGGGCCGGTTCTGCGTGACGCCGCGCACGAACAGGCCCAGCCGGGTGCGCGCAATCAGCAGCGCCATGCCCAGCAGCACGGCGGCCGCGAAGCCGATGATGACGATGCGGTTCCACGGCAGCGAGAGGCTGCCCCAGACCTGAACCCCGCCACTCATCCACACCGGGTTCTCCACGCCGACGTTCTGCGCACCGAACAGGCTGCGCACCGTCTGCATCAGTACCAGGCTGATGCCCCAGGTGGCCAGCAAAGTTTCCAGCGGACGGCCGTAGAGGAAGCGGATCACGGTGCGCTCCATCACCGCGCCCACCAGGGCTGAGGCCATGAAGGCCACCGGCACGGCGGCCACCAGGTACCAGTCGAAGTGGTCAGGCAGGTGGTTGCGGAAAAACACGTGCACCACATAGGTGGCGTAGGCGCCGATCATGATCAGCTCGCCGTGCGCCATGTTGATCACGCCCATCAGGCCATAGGTGATGGCCAGGCCCAGCGCCGCCAGCAGCAGGATGGAGCCCAGGCTGACGCCGGTGAACAGCACGCCCAGCCGTTCGCCCCAGACCAGCGCCTCGTCGATGCTGGCGATGCTGGCGCGCAGGGCCGCCTTGACCTCGTCATCTGCCTCCTCGGACAGCCGCTGGTTGAGCAGCAGCTTGGTGTCCGGGCTGCGGCTGGCGCCCAGCGCGGTGACGGCGGCCAGGCGCCGGGCCTTGTCCTCGCTGGCCAGGGAGGCGGCGTCACGGGCGCGTTCCAGCAACGCGCGCACCTTGGCACTGGTCTCGGTGGCCAGCGCCTTCTCGATCAGGGGCAGGCGCGAGTCGTCGGGGTCGCTGGCCAGCAGCTCGGCGGCGGCCAGGCGTTCCTTTTCGTCGGTGCTCGCCAGCCGGCGGGCGGCCAATGCCGCCTCCAGCGCGCCGCGCACCAGGTTGTTGTTGATGATGTCTTCGGCCTCTTCCGGCACCGGCAGCTCGGCGTCGGTCACCGGGTCGTGGCCCTTGTCGTCGCGCATCACGAAGACCTGGGTCGCGGAGAACTTCACGGTTTCGTCCGACAGCGCCTGGATGAAGGCCCAGGTCCTGTCGTCCGCCGCCGCCACGGCGGCGTTGAGGGCTGTCACGCGTTCGTCGGCGGCGCCAACGGTCATGGCGCGCGCCTGCTCGGCGGTGAGGGCATGGGCCCAGCCCTGCGACAGCAGGAACAGGGCAAACATCAGGGATCTGAACGGCAGCATGTCAGGAAGTCTCTGGACCGGGGATGCCGCCGAGCTGGCTTTGCCAGTCGGCTGGCATCGCCCCCCGGGGGGTGACGCCGCAGGCGGCGCGGGGGGATCAAACTTTCGACTTGCCGTCCGGCTCGTCCTTCTTCTTGTCGTTGCCTTCGATGTACGGGCTCCAGGGCTTGGCCTTCACCGGCGCGGGGGTCTTCCACACCACCTTGAACTGGCCGTCAGCCTGGACCTCGCCGATGAACACCGACTTGTGCAGGTGGTGGTTCTTTGCGTCCATCGTGCTGACAATGCCCGAAGGTGCCTTGAAGGTCTGGCCGGCCATCGCGGCGATGACCTTGTCGGTTTCGGTGGACTTGGCCTTCTCGACGGCCTGCTTCCACATGTTGATGCCGATGTAGGTGGCCTCCATCGGGTCGTTGGTCAGCGGCTTGTCCTTGTGGCCGGCGATGTTCTTGGCCTTGGCGTAGGCGCTCCACTTCTTGATGAAATCGGTGTTGGCCGGCGCCTTGATGGACTGGAAGTAGTTCCAGGCGGCCAGGTGACCCACCAGCGGCTTGGTGTCGACGCCGCGCAGCTCTTCTTCACCCACCGAGAAGGCCACCACCGGCACGTCCTTGGCCTTCAGGCCTGCGTTGCCGAGTTCCTTGTAGAAAGGCACGTTGGAGTCGCCGTTGATGGTGGAGACCACCGCCGTCTTGCCGCCCTGGCTGAACTTCT